>DATIEW010000102.1:0-9280 GCA_035455585.1 Vicinamibacterales bacterium
CACGTGGACCCGCGGCCAGATGTGAAAATACGATTCTAAGTAGAGCTTCCTCAACTCTCCCGGACATAACCAACCCCAGGGCGTAACCGTCCGGCCTGGAGTGGAGGGCCAGACCCCGTTTCCCCTCGGGGAGTCGCTGACCGAGATCCTGAGTGCGCTGGCGAGTGGTGATGAGCGCGATCCGCCCTGGATCTCATCCGTTTCCTCTCGCCGAGTCTAACGTAAGTGCTACACTAGTCGGGCCTTCCATCTAACCTCGGCTAACCCCTGCAGAAAGGCGGCATGCTGATCGCCCGGCAGTCTTTCGACGACCCGATCCGCGCCGAGCTCTTCGGCATCGAGCGCCTCGAGCAGCACGCCGCGAGCCTGGCGGCCGCCCAGCGTGTCGAATCGGGCCGGGGGCGGCGATTGTTGCGGCGTGTGGAGGACAACGGTCGCGTGCTCCGCGAGTCGTACCGCGTGATCGCCAACGCCATCCGTGAGGAGCGCGCGATCACTCCGGCGGCGGAATGGCTCGTCGACAACTTCCACGTCGTGGACGAGCAGCTGCGCGAGATCCGCGCCGACCTGCCGCCCGGGTTTTATCGGGAGCTGCCGAAGCTGGCTGAGGGACCACTCGCCGGCTATCCGCGCGTCTACGGAATCGCCTGGGCGTTCGTTGCCCATACCGACAGCCGGTTCGATCCCGAGTCGCTCCGACGGTTCCTGCACGCGTACCAGCGCGTGCAGCCGCTGACGATCGGCGAGCTGTGGGCAGCGGCGATCACGCTGCGCGTCGTGCTCGTCGAGAATCTTCGGCGCTTGGCGGAGAGCATCGTTCGCGGGCGCGCGGCGCGCCAGGAGGCCAACGCCCTGGCGGACGAGCTGCTCGGCGTTGGCGACGGGGTCGTCGCGCCGACGGCGAGGGGCCTCGCGCGATTCGAGGGCGGCCCCCTGGTGACCGCCTTCGCGGTTCAGCTCGTCCAGCGGCTGCGGGAGCAGGATCGCGCGGTGACACCGGCACTCCTCTGGCTCGACCAACGGCTGGCGGCGCAGGGAACGACGTCCGACGACATCGTGCGTGTCGAGCATCGGCGGCAGGCCGCGATGAACGTGACCGTTCGCAACGTGATCATGAGCATGAGCCTGATGTCTGCGCTAGATTGGATGGAGTTCTTCGAGACCGTCAGCCTCGTCGACGAGGTGCTGCGAGCGGGGCCGAACTACGCCGCGCTGGACTTCGGGACCCGCAACGCCTACCGGCAGGCCGTCGAAGAGCTGGCGCGGGGCTCGGGCCGGCCCGAGCTGGAAATCGCGCGCGAGGCCATGGCGCACGCGCACAGCCCGCATGTGCAGGACGGCCGGCGGAACGATCCCGGTTTCTATCTCATCGGCAATGGGCGCCTGGCCTTCGAGCTGACGCTTGGCTACCGGGCGTCGCCAGTGCGTCGCCTGCTTCGCGGCTACGTCGCAGCGGCGACGCCCGGATATCTGGGAACGATCGCTGTCCTCAGTGGCTTCGTGTTCATGCTGCCCGTCCTCGCCGCAGATGCATCCGGCGCCGGACCGGTGAGCCTGCTCGTGCTCGCGCTTCTGGCTGTCGTCCCGGCCTCGGATCTGGCGATCGCTCTGCTGAATCGTAGCGTCAGCGCGCTCGTCACGCCGAAAGTGCTGCCTCGGCTCGAATTGCGCGACGGCGTGCCCCCGCACCTTCGAACCATGGTCGCCGTGCCGATGCTGTTGACTGACGCCGCCGAAGTCGAAGCGCAGATCGAGCGGCTCGAAGTGCATTACCTGGCGAATCCGGACGGCGATCTTCGGTTCGCCGTTCTCTCCGACTGGATGGATGCGCCCACGCACAGCATGCCGGGTGACGACGAAACTCTGGAGGCAGCGCGCGACGGGATCGCGCGTCTGAACCGGCGTCACGGCGCCGCGCCGGATGGCGGTGAGCGATTTCTTCTCTTCCACCGCCGGCGGCTCTGGAACGAGCGCGAGCGGAGGTGGATGGGGTGGGAGCGCAAGCGGGGCAAGCTCCACGAGCTGAATCGTCTCCTGCGGGGGGCGACGGACACCAGCTTCGTGCCCGCCGGAGCCGTGGCGCCCTCCGGCGTCCGCTACGTCATCACCCTCGACGCCGACACACGGCTGCCCCGCGGCGCGGTGGATCGGCTGGTCGGCACGATGGCGCATCCGCTCAATCGGCCGCGGTTCGATCCCGGAAGGCGGCGCGTCGTCGAAGGATATGCGGTGCTTCAACCGCGAGTGACGCCGCCGCTCCTCGGGCGGGAGGGCTCGTTCTTTCAGCGCCTCTCGTCCGGCCCGGCTGGCATCGATCCGTACGCGTCGGCGGTGTCCGATGTGTACCAGGACCTCTGGGGGGAAGGTTCATACACCGGCAAAGGCATCTACGACGTGGATGCGTTCGAGGCGGCGCTGGCGGGACGGGTGCCGGAGAACGCGCTGCTGAGCCACGATCTCTTCGAGGGCGTGTTCGCGCGCGCCGGTCTCGTGACCGACGTCGAGCTGTTCGAGAGCGCTCCATCGCACTACGGAGTCGCGGCGGCGCGCCAGCACCGATGGGCACGCGGCGACTGGCAGCTGCTTCCGTGGATTCTTCGAAGCCGCATCCCGGTGATCGGGCGCTGGAAGATGCTGGACAATCTGCGCCGCACGATGTCGGCGCCGGCCGCCTTTCTGACACTGGCGGTCGCGTGGATGCTGCCAGGCACGTCGCCCGTGATGTGGAGTGCGTTCATCCTGGCGACCATCGCGGTGCCGTCGGTCTTGCCGGTTCTGGGCGGATTGATCCCTCACCGGCGCGGCATCTCGAAGCGCAGTCATACCCGCGCGGTCGGCAGGGACGTCTTCCTGGGTGTCTGGCAGATCGGACTCACGATCACGATGCTGGCGCACCAGGCCTGGCTCATGAGTGATGCGATCGTGCGGACGCTCGTCCGCGTGTACGTGACGCGCCGCCGGCTGCTGGAATGGGTAACGGCGGCGCAGGCGACCGCTGGTCTCCGTCTCGATCTCCGTGGCTTTTGCCGTCGGATGATCGGCGGAGTCGCGCTCGCCGTCGCCACGGCGGCGGCCGTGGCGTGGGGGCGGCCGGAGGCCTGGCCGGCCGCGCTGCCCTTTCTGATGCTGTGGGCCGCGTCCCCCGTGGTGGCTCGATGGATCAGCGTGCCGCGGAGCAGGGAGAGGACGCAGCCACTCTCGTCCACGGATGCGCGAGCCCTGCGGTTGATCGCGCGCCGGACATGGCGATTCTTCGCGGTATTCGTCGGTCCCGACGACCACGCGCTGCCGCCGGACAACTTCCAGGAAACGCCGAGCCCGGTGGTGGCGCACCGCACGTCGCCCACGAACATCGGGCTGTACTTGCTGTCCACGGTGGCTGCGCGCGATTTCGGCTGGCTCGGCACGCTCGACGCCGTCGAGCGTCTCGAAGCGACGCTCGAGACGATGAACGCCCTCGAGCGGTTCCGCGGCCACTTCTACAACTGGTACGACACGAAGCACTGCGATCCTCTCGAGCCGAGGTACGTATCGTCGGTCGACAGCGGAAATCTCGCCGGTCATCTCATCGCGCTTGCGCGCGCCTGTGAGGAGATGATCGACCGCCCGCGTGTCGAGGGTGCGGCGCTTGCTGGGATCGAAGACACCGCACTGCTCGTCCGCCAATCGATTATCGTGGCCGCCGGCGATGCGCGCCCGTGGGCGGCCACCCGTGGGCGCTTGGAGGAAGCTCTCGACGCGGTCACGGCGGCAGCCCAGGAGTGGCCGCACGACTCGTCCGAGTGGGTCTCGCGGCTCGCGGCGCTGAACGCACGGGCTCAAACGGTGCTGGACGTCGCGCGAGGGCTGGTCGAAGAAGATCCCGAGAGCGCGCAGACGGACATCCTGGTCTGGGCGGAGGCTCTCTGCGCCACGGTCGAGAGCCACCTGCGTGACCTCGACCTGCCCGAGACGCTCGGTCGTCGTCTCACGATCCTCGCCGAGAGCGCGCGAGCAGTGGTCCGCGCTATGGATTTCGCGTTTCTCTTCGATCCGATGCGGAAGCTGTTGGCGATCGGGTACCGGGTCACGGACGGCAGCCTCGACCCCGGTCGGTACGACCTCCTCGCATCGGAAGCGCGCCTGGCGAGCTTCGTCGCGATCGCGAAGGGCGACGTCCCCGTCTCGCACTGGTTCCGACTGGGCCGGGCCCTCACACCGGTGGAACTGGACTCGGTGCTCGTGTCCTGGTCGGGATCGATGTTCGAGTACCTGATGCCGGCGCTGGTCATGCGCATGCCGGCGGGAAGCCTGCTCGAGCAGACGTCCCGGCTCGTCGTGCGCCGGCAGATCACGTACGGCGCCGAGCGCGGCGTGCCGTGGGGCGTGTCGGAGTCGGGCTACAACGTGCGGGATTTGGAGATGACCTACCAGTATTCGAACTTCGGCGTGCCGGGGCTCGGACTGCGACGCGGACTCATCGAGGACGTCGTCATCGCGCCCTATGCGACGGGCCTGGCGGCGATGATCGATCCGATGGCGGCGGCGCAAAACTTCCGACGCCTGGCGGCCGCCGGGGCCAGCGGCGCCTACGGCTTCTACGAGGCGCTTGACTACACCGTACCGCGGCTGCCGGAGGCCGCCGAGGTCGCGGTCGTCCACGCCTACATGGCGCACCACCAGGGCATGGTGGTCGTCGCGATCGCGAATGCGCTCCACGACGGCGCAATGCGCGCGCGCTTCCATGCCGAGCCCATCGTCCAGGCTACCGAGCTGCTCCTTCAAGAAAGGACGCCGCGTGACGTGGCGGTCGCCCGGCCGCGCGCGGAAGAGGTCCGGGCCGTCGGGGACGTGCGCGAGTTCGTTCCGGCGGTCGAGAGGCGTTTCACCTCACCGCACGGCTCGCCGCCGCGGACCCAGCTGCTCTCGAACGGCCGATACGCGGTGATGCTGACGACGGCGGGCTCGGGATACAGCCGCTGGCGCCATCTCGCGATCACGCGGTGGCGGGAAGACGTCACATGCGACGCATGGGGGACGTACGTGTTCCTTCGCGATGTGGACAGCGACGAGAGCTGGTCGGCCGGTTACCAGCCGCGTGGAAGCCAGCCGGAGAGCTACGAGGTCACATTCGCCGAGGATCGGGCGGAGATCGTCCGGCGCGACGGCACCATCGGCACCACGCTGCAGGTGATCGTGTCACCGGAGGACGATGCGGAGGTACGTCGCGTCTCGCTCACGAACGTCGGGACGAGGAGCCGGGAGATCGAGCTGACGTCGTACGCCGAAATCGTGCTGGCGCCGCCGGCGGCGGACGCGGCCCACCCGGCGTTTTCCAACCTGAGCGTGGAGACGGAGTGCGTCCCCGAGCTCGACGCGCTGCTGGCGACACGCCGGCCGCGGTCACGTGGCGAGGCCCGGGTCTGGCTGGCCCACGTGGTTGTCGTCGAAGGCCAGACGGTGGGAAATCTGGAGTGGGAGACTGATCGCGGCCGGTTCCTCGGCCGCGGGCGCGGGATCCGGACCCCCGCGGCGGTGATCGCCGGCCGGCCCCTCTCCAACACGACCGGCGCGGTGCTCGATCCGATCGTGAGCCTGCGACGCCGCGTGCGCCTTCCGCCAGGCGCCACCGTACGAGTCGCCTTTTCAACGCTCGTCGCGCCGTCGCGCGCCGAGGCCCTCGATCTCGCCGAGAAGTATCGCGATACGGCGACGTTCGACCGCGCCGCGACCCTGGCCTGGACGCAGGCCCAGGTTCAACAGCACCACCTCGGCATCGGTCCCGACGAGGCCCACCTCTTCCAGAGCCTTGCCAGCCGCATTCTCTACTCGGACCGGACGTTGCGGCCCCCGACGGGTGTGCTCGCGCTTCACACGGGTGGTGCCGACGCGCTGTGGGCGCACGGGATCTCCGGCGACCTGCCGATCGTGCTAGTTCAGATCGACGAGCCCGAAGACGTCGGCATCGTCCGGCAGCTCCTCCGCGCGCACGAGTACTGGCGGATGAAGCAGCTCGCGGTCGATCTGGTGATCCTCAACGAGCGCGCACCGTCCTACGTTCAGGATCTGCAGTCGTTGCTGGAGACGCTCCTCCGGACGAGCCAGTCGGCGGGATCCCATGGTGGATCCGAGCCACACGGGAACGTGTATATCGTCCGGGCGGACCGCATGACGGCCCCGCAACGTCACGTGCTCCAGGCCGTGGCGCGCGCGGTGCTCTCGAACCGGCGGGGGACCCTGGCCGACCAGGTCCTGCGCGCGCAGCGGCCCGAGACGACCGCGGGCCGCCCACTCTCGCGCCGGCCGGCATCCAGACGGCCGGTGGCCCGCCAGCCTACCCGCACGGACTCGCCGCCGGGGCTCGAGTTCTTCAACGGGCTCGGGGGCTTCGGCGCCGATGGCCGCGAGTACGTCACGATCCTGGGGGAGGGGCAGTGGACGCCGGCTCCCTGGATCAACGTGATCGCCAATCCCGTCTTCGGCTTCCAGGTCTCCGAATCGGGCTCGGGCTACACCTGGTCGTTCAACAGTCGCGAGAACCAGTTGACGGCGTGGTCGAACGATCCGGTGAGTGACCCGCCGGGCGAAACGATCTACGTCCGGGACGACGAGAGCGGGGAGCTCTGGGGCCCGACGGCGCTGCCGATCCGGGAGGACGCCGGACGCTACGTCGCGCGCCACGGGCAGGGCTACAGTCGCTTCGAGCACGACGCGCACGGCATCGCGCTGGAGCTGGTGCAGTTCGTGCCGCTCGAGGACCCCATTAAGATCTCCCGCCTGACGGTGCAGAACCATTCGGGGCGGCCGCGACGGCTGTCCGTGACGGCATACGTCGAGTGGGTGCTCGGGGTGTCTCGGAGCATGAGCGCCCCGTTCGTCGTCACCGAGATCGATCCGGCAACGGGCGCGCTGCTCGCCCGCAACGCATGGAATCGCGACTTCGCCGCGCGCCTGGCGTTTGCCGACCTCGGCGGGGCCCAGACGGCGTGGACGGCGGACCGGGCGGAGTTCCTCGGGCGTGCCGGCACGCCGGACCACCCGGCCGCGCTGGAGGGAGGAGAGGCACTCTCGGGACGGGTCGGCGCCGGCCTGGACCCATGCGGCGCCCTGCAGGTGAAGCTCGACGTGCCCGCGGGCGCGCGCGCCGAGGTCGTCTTCCTCCTGGGCGAGGCGGCCAGCCGCGAGGACGCGCGGGGACTCATCGCGCGCTACCGCGCCGGCGACCTCGACGCGGCCCTGCGGGCGGTGACGGACCACTGGGACGACGTGCTGGGCACCGTCCGCGTGACGACGCCGGACCGGTCCATGGACCTGCTCCTCAACCGCTGGCTGCTCTACCAGACGCTCGCGTGTCGTGTATGGGCGCGGTCCGCGTTGTACCAGGCCGGCGGCGCCTTCGGCTTCCGCGACCAGCTTCAGGACGTGGTGGCGCTCGTGGTCTCCCGGCCGGAGCTGACACGCGAGCACGTGCTCCGCGCCGCGGCACGCCAGTTCGTCGAGGGCGACGTGCAGCACTGGTGGCATACGCCGACGGGGAGGGGTGTCCGGACGCGCATCTCCGACGATCTCCTCTGGCTGCCGTACGCGGTCAGCCGGTATCTCGAGGTCACCGGCGACGTGGATGTGCTGGACGAGATCGTGCCGTTCCTCGAGGGGCCGCTCCTGGCGGCGACGGAGCCCGAGTCGTATTTCGAGCCGGGCGTGTCCGACGAGCGAGGCACGCTGTTCGAGCACTGCGCCCGTGCGCTCGATCGCAGCCTCGGCATCGGGATCCACGGCCTGCCGCTGATGGGGACGGGAGACTGGAACGATGGGATGAACCGGGTGGGCGCCGAGGGCAAGGGTGAGAGCGTCTGGCTCGGATGGTTCCTCCATGCGGTGCTCCGCGAATGGACGGCCCTCGCCGATGCGCGCGGGGAGTCCCGGCGTGCGGAGACGTGGCGCCAGCATGGCCGTGCGCTGAAGCACGCGCTCGAGCGGGAGGGATGGGATGGCGCGTGGTATCGTCGCGCGTACTTCGATGACGGGACACCGCTCGGTTCCGCCGCCAACGACGCATGCCGCATCGACTCCATCGCGCAGTCGTGGAGCGTGATCTCCGGGACAGCGGAGGCAGTCCGGGCCCGGCGCGCCATGGCCGCCGTGGACGAGCACCTCGTCCGTCGCGACGACGGCCTCGTGCTGCTCCTGGCGCCGCCCTTCGACGACACGCCGCTGGAGCCCGGATACATCAAGGGCTACCTCCCCGGCGTCCGCGAGAACGGCGGCCAGTACACCCACGCGGCGGCCTGGTCGGTCATCGCCTTCGCCGCCCTGGGCGACGGGGACCGGGCGGCCGAGCTGTTCGCGCTGCTGAATCCGGTGAACCACGCCAGCACCGAGGCTGGCCGTCAGCGCTACAAGGTGGAGCCGTACGTCATGGCCGGCGACGTCTACGCCCAGGCCCCGCACGTCGGTCGCGGGGGGTGGACCTGGTACACGGGCTCGGCGGGGTGGATGTACCGCGCCGGGCTGGAATCCATTCTGGGGTTCCGGCGGCGAGGACGGCGGCTCGTGGTCGACCCGTGCATCCCACGCGCGTGGCGCGGCTTCGACGTCTCCTTCCGCCATCACACCGCACGCTACGACATCAACGTCTCGAATCCCCGCCGCGTGAGCCGCGGGATCACGTCGGTGGAGGTCGATGGCGTGGCGGTGGACGGCGAGGGCTCGATCCTCCTCGCCGATGATGGACAGACCCATGCGATCCGGATCGTGCTCGGCTGACGAGGACCGCTCACCGCCGCGCGGCGGTGAGCGGGTGGTGCCGCGTTCGACCGTCGGCTAGGTCTTGGCCTTCGCGAGCTCCTCGGCGCAGGCGTCCGCGACGCCCGCGTGAGGCGCCTTGTCCCCGCGCGCCGTGGCCCAGCCGCCCTCTTCGATGAACTGCCGCTGCTTCCACGAGTCGATCTGCTTGAACTCGGCCAGCTTCACGGCGGCGTTGGACTGTTGCATGAATCTCGAGACGCAGGACGGGGTGAGGGCGACGACCACGGCCGAGTCCGCGCGCTCCCGCGCCATCCGCTCGGCCGTTCCCCCGAGGACCCATCCCATCCACGAGAAGCCGACGATCATGGTCACGACGGCGCCGCCGACGACGCCCCAGATCGCTGGCTTGAGCCACGGTGCTTGCCATTGCATGTGACACCTCCTAGTTCTGGGAACGGTCCTGTTGTCCCAGTGCTACTCGAGGGATCCGCGAGCCTCCGTCGCCGGTCGTGGTCGAGCTCCACTCGCCATCGCGTCGCCGGAGTCTCCGCTC
>DATIEW010000103.1:0-2260 GCA_035455585.1 Vicinamibacterales bacterium
GTCCCCGCCGCGCTGCGCAGCGAGCGTCCTCGCACGGCCACCCTTGCCGAGCGCATGGAGTTCCACCGCATGCCCGCGGTCAGCATTGCGGTCGTCAACGGCGCTCGACTAGAGTGGGCGCGCGCGTACGGCGTCCGGCACGCACGGGGGACGGACACCGTCACACCCCGGACGGTCTTCCAGGGCGGCTCCCTCGCCAAGCCGGTCGTGGCGCTGGCCGCCCTGCGGCTCGTGGAGCGAGGCCTGCTGAGTCTCGACGGCGACGTCAATCCCCGGCTCACGTCGTGGACCATTCCGCCGAACGATGCCTGGCAACCGCGTGTCAGTCTCCGCCAGCTGCTCAGTCATACCAGTGGACTCACCGTCGCCGTCTACCCCGGCTACCGACGCGACGACGTCATGCCGACGCTGCGCCAGGTTCTCCACGGCGCGCGGCCGGCGCGATCCGAGCCGGTCCGGGTGGAACTGATCCCCGGGGTCCAGTACCGCTACTCGAGTGGGGCCTATGTCGTCCTCCAGCAACTCCTGATGGACGTCACCGGGCTTCCCTTCACCGAGCTGATGCGCGAACTCGTTCTCGGCCCCCTGGGCATGAGGCGCAGCACCTTCGAGCAGCCTCTTCCCGCGAGGCGCTGGCGCTTCGCCGCCTCCGGTCACCGCAGCGGCGCGCAACCCTTGCCGGGGAAATGGTTCGTCTATCCGGAGACGGCGCAAGGCGGTCTCTGGACGACGCCGTCCGACCTGGCACGTTTCGTCCTCGCGTTGCAGAGAGCCAAGGCAGGGCGGTCGAACCCGGTCCTGTCCACGGGGATGGCGACCGAGATGCTGTCCCCGCAAGCCGACCGCGACATCGGCCTCGGCCTCTTCCTCGAAGGCGCACCCGAGCATCGCCGCTTCGGGCACGTCGGCGGCAATGAGGGCTTCTCCAGCCGGCTCACCGCGTACTGCGACATCGGGATGGGCGCGGTGGTCATGACGAACTCGCAGCACGATCTGCTGATCAAGGAGGTGCTCGCCGCGATCGCCGCCGAGTACGTCTGGCCGGGGTATGGGCAGGAGGACGCCGCGGGGTCAGCCGCCGACCCGTCGCTCCTCGAGCGCTATGTCGGCGACTACGTGCTGCCGCCCGGCACCGGCATTCGCGTGACGCGGGAAGGCGGGCTGCTCTACCTCGCCACCGCTGATCAGGCCGCCATCGCCTTGTATCAGACGTCAGCGGCCCGCTTTGTTGCGAAAGTCGTCAATGCGGAAGTCGTGTTCCAGTTCGCACACGGTGAACTGACGGGGCTCACCGTGGAGCAAGCCGGCCGCCGGATGACGGCGAAGAGACTCGGGTGATCCCGGCCGACTAGCGGGAAGAATCCACTCCCGGCGACGGTCGTGCGGGTCCGGGCTGCCTTGGAATGGACGCGCCGCTCCGGCGGCTCCTCGACCATGACCGTCGACGCGGCGCCACGCTGCCGCCCGCGCTCAGCAGCTGCAGGACCATGTCGGCGTAGATCTCAGCGACGGCGGTCGCGCTGAGTCGCCCGTGTGAGGAGAACCAGTCCGACACGCCGCTGCACATCGTGAGTATGGCGATGGCCGTCACCGGGACATCACGGACTCGAAAGGCGCCGCTCCGGATACCGTCCACGAGCAATGCCCGGAACATCCGCTCATAGCGGTCGCGCTGGGCGAGCGTGAGGCGGAGATTGGGGCCGCTAAGGGATCGAAGCTCGCTGTGGCTTATGAACGCCTCGGCCTGCCGCTCGATGTGGAACTGCACATGAAACTGGACGGCCGCCCGAAGACGCTCCTCGGGTCGGGAGTGGTCATTCACGACCTGCTGGAGGCCGTCGAGAAGATCGTCCATCACGTGGGCGAAGACGTCGCGCAGGATCTCCTGCTTGGACGGAAAGTGGTAGTAAAGGCTGGCGGCCTCGACCCGAACGCTTCGCGCCAGCTCGCGTATCGCTGTGCCGTGGTAGCCGCGGGCCTTGAAGAGCGCAATGGCCGCGCGGCGGATACGCTCGGGAACGTTCTCTCGGTGAGGTATCGCCGCGGTACCGGGCATCATCCCTCCATCGGGCGTCGGAACCGGCCAACCATAGCACGAGACGAGCGCACGGCGTACCTCACGGCGAAACGAGTCACGAGCTCCCGTGCACGCAGTAGAATCAGCCACGTGCGCACGACTCCTTCCGGTTCAAGGACACTCTCTGGCCTGATAGTCCGCCACCCGCCTCCGGACGCCCGCACCCCGGTCCTCGTGAGCGTG
>DATIEW010000104.1:0-3851 GCA_035455585.1 Vicinamibacterales bacterium
CCCTGCGCGGCTGCGCGCGCTCACCGGCGACAGCGCGTCGACGCTGACGACGAGCAGGTTCTGGCGGTCGAAACCGACGTCCGTCGAGAGCAGGCCCCATAGGTTGCGGACGAACAGCGCCGATCCCGCCAGGAGCGACAACGAGATGGCGACCTGGACGACCACGAGCGCCGGCGCCAGCCAGGTGCGTTGAAGGCCAGTGTGCCCACCGCCCGCCTGGAGCATCGGGCCGGGGTCGAGACGCGAGGCGCGCGCGATTGGCGCGAGCGTGAAGACCGCCGTCGCTGCGGCCGTGACGATCGCCGTGAACGCGAGCACGCGTCGATCGGGCGCCGTGGCAACGGCTACGGTTTCGTAGCTCGTGGAGAGGAGGCGCAGGAGCACGTCCGTCGCCCAGAACGCGAACAGCAGTCCCATGGCTGCGCCTGCGGCGGCGAGCAGCAATCCCTCGACGACGAGCTGCTGGACGATGCGCCGGCGGGCGGCGCCCAGCGCGAGGCGCAGGGCCAGCTCGTGCCGGCGTCCGGCGGCAGCCGCGAGCAGGAGATTGGCGACGGTTGCGCACGCGGCGGCGAGCAGCAGGGCGACGAGGCCGAGCAGCAGCCAGAGCGGGTCGCGGAATCGCCGGCGGACGGGCGACTCGCCGGACGCGCCGGGTTCGAGACCCGACGTGAACGCGAGATAGCGCGGGCGGAAGGCCGCGTCGACGCCGTCGGCGGTGGCCCGGAGGATCGACGGCCAGATCCTCTGGAACGCCTCGTCGGCCGCCGTCACCGAGAGGCCCGGCCGCAGCCGGCCCATGATGTGCAGCCACGAACGCCCCACGCTCGTGAGCGCTGTCCGCTCGTCGTCGCGCAGACGCGGCAGCATCGTCACCGGGATTGTGACGTCGACCGGCACGCCGACCGCGACGCCGAAGAACTCCGGAGGCGTCACGCCGATGATGGTGAACGGCTCGCCCTCGATCCGGACCGTGCGCCCGATGGCGGTCGGGTCGCCGCCGAAGCGGCGCTGCCACGCGGCATGGCTCAGAACCGCGACGGCCTGAGCCTCCGCGGCGCTTCGTCCCGCGTCCGACTCCCTGAAAAGACGCCCGGCTGCCGGCCGCAGACCGAGCGTCTCGTGAATGCGCCCGCTCGCCAGGAGGACCGGTGTCGACTCGGGCTCGCTCGCCCATTGCGCCTGCAGCGTCAGCGCCTCCCATGCGAACACGCTGGAGAGCATCGTGGCGCGCTCCTGCACCTCCTGGAAGACCGGGAACGAGAACGACGGGTCGCGCAGCCAGACGAGCTCGTTCGGCACGCGCACCGGCAGCGGCCGCAGGATCACGGCGTCAACGAGCGTGAAGACGGTGATGACGCCGCCGAGGCCGCAGGCGAGCGCCAGCAGGGCGGCTGCGGACAACCCTGGACGTCGTTTGAACTGCCGGATGGCGAACCGCGTGTCCAACCACATCTGCTCGACGAGCATGGCGTCCCCCGTCTCCTTCCCACGCCGTCGCAGGGGCGTGGGCGCAATCGCTCGCGAGCCTCGGCAAGGCTCGTGCCGCGGGCGACGCGTCCTGTCCCCTGGTTCTGTGGAGGTAACACGCGGCGGCTGGAGCCTATCGGTGTTCGAATACGCACATCGGCGTCCCACGACTGCAGCGCCGGGCTTTCATGCCGCGAGAGAAACGACTAGCGCCCAGCGAACGCCTCGACCGCATCCCGCATCGTAGCGAACATGTGGCGTTCCCCGATGGCGTCGCGCAGGCCCGAGCGCTCGAGCGTCTCCAGGAATCGCCCTTTCGCGCGGGCCACCGCCAGCACGATCCCTTTCTGCGCGAGTTCCCGCCGCATTTCGTCGATGACCGCCGCGCCGGTGAGATCCATCAGCGGCATCGATTCGGCGTCGATCAGCACCCACTGCACCGGCGTGGATTCGGCGTCCACGGCCGCGCGCAACCGTTCCCTGAAGTAGTCCGCGTTGAAGAACAGCAGCGCCGAGTCGAAGCGGTACATCACCAGGCCCGTGATGCGGCGAGCGTTCACGTCGTCGCTGGCATGGAGCCCGGCCGGCGTTTCCACCACGCCGAGCACGGCGTCGTGCGGGTAGGACGCGAGCATGAGCAGCCGCAGGAAGCCGACGACGAGCGCTACGAGCAGACCGGGCAGCAGGCCGAGCGCGATGACACCGGCCGTCGTCACGACCGACACCACGCCTTCGACGGGGTGAATGCGGAAGTACCGCATCGGCGATCGCAAGTCGAACATGCCGACGACCGCGGAGATGACGATGGCCGAGAGGGCGGTCCTGGGCAGCAGGGCCAGCGGGCCGGTCAGGAAGATCAGGACGGCTGACATCGCCAGCGCCGCCACGATGCCGGTGAGCTGGGTCTTGCCTCCGGCCGCGTCTCCGACGGCGGTGCGCGAGTCCGCGCCGCTGACCACGAAGCCCTGGCCGAGCCCGGACGCCAGGTTGGCGGCGCCCAGGGCAACGAACTCCTGGTTGGCGTTCAGCGCGTAGCCGCGCCTGGTGGCGAAACTGCGCGCGGTCGGCATCATGCTGCAGTACGAGACCAGCGCCATGCTGCAGGCGCCCGCGAAGAGCTGCGTCAGATCACCCGCCGTCACGCGCGGGAGCCGCGGCGCTGGAAATCCCGCTGGCACGGACCCGACCAGCGCCACTCCCCGATCGCCGAAACCGAAGGCCATCGTGGCCATCACGGCGAGGACTGCGGCTACGAGGGGACCCGGCAGGCCCTGCGCATATCGCTTGAGCAACCGGAGCAGAACGAAGAGCGAGAGCCCCAGAGCCGCCGTCGGGCCATGCGCGTCGGATATCCGTCCCAGCGCCTCGAGGATCCGTGGCACGAACGCCGTCGCCTCGAGCGGCATGCCGAGAAACCCGCTCAGCTGTCCCACCAGGATGGTGGCGGCGATGCCATTCGTGTAGCCCGTCAGGATGGGACGCGCGAGGAAGTTGGCGACCACGCCGAGCTTCAGGACGCCGCCGGCAACGGACAGCAGGCCGACCGCGAGCGCGAGCGCCACGGAGAGGTCGAGGTATCTCCGGGTCCCGACCGCCGCAAGCGGCGCGAGCGTGGAGGCAATGAGGGCGGCAGCCGCCGAATCGGGGTTGACGATCAGCTGGCGCGAGGTGCCGAACATCGCGTACGCGAGCGGCGGAAAGATGGCCGAGTAGATGCCGACCTCCGGCGGGACGCCGGCGATCTGCGAATACGCGATCGCGATGGGCACGGCAACCGCGGCCACGGACAGGCCGGCCCTCACGTCGCTGGCGAGCCACTCGCGCCGGTAGGTCCGGAACAGCGCAAGGCCCGGCATCCAGGGATTCGTTCCGGTCATGGGGCCGCACTCTATACCGGATGGCCAGCGCGAAGCGGGGGCGTGCCTTTCAGGCGAGGTTGATGGCGTGCGGGAGTCGCCAGTATAATCAAGGTTTCCAGCCGGTCTCAGCGACCCGTTCTGGGAGGTCGTTCAACGGTAGGACACGTGGCTCTGGACCACGTTATCGGGGTTCGAATCCCTGCCTCCCAGCCAGATCTCTAAATCGAGATCTTCCCCATAGTTAGGGCCCGTCTCGCGCACGCGGTCGGTGTGCTCGCCAGCATCCTCATCGACCGAACTCTTGACAGAAACTTGACAGATTGACGGCGACACCGGCTCTCGCGGACCGGGATCGAACGTCTCGCCGCGTTCGAGGCGTGCCGCTGCCGCCTGGAGATTCTCCAGCTTCTGGTTGTCGTAGCGCTCGGTGGTGATGATGGACGCGTGGCCGAGCAGATCACGCACCTGGGCGAGCGGGACGCCTTTCTCGACGAGTCTGGACGCGTACTCGTGCCGAAGGTC
>DATIEW010000105.1:0-9659 GCA_035455585.1 Vicinamibacterales bacterium
TTCTCGAGCTCGGTCGCGGCGTAGTCGAGCGATTCCGCGACGGCGACGTTGAGCGCGACGTTCGGCATCGCGATGCTCTGGTTCGACGACACGGCGCGGAACTCGAACTTGTTGCCGGTGAAGGCGAACGGGCTCGTCCGATTGCGGTCGCCCGCATCGCGCGGCAGTTTGGGCAGCACGCCAACGCCGATGTCGAGGATGCCGCCCGACTTGGTCGTCCTGGCGCTGCCGGCCTTCTCGATCTGCTCGAAGATGTCGGTCAACATGTCGCCGAGGAACACCGAGATGATGGCCGGCGGCGCCTCATTGGCGCCGAGCCGGTGGTCGTTGCCGGCGCTCGCGATGCTGAACCTGAGCAGCCCCTGGAACCGGTTGACCGCCCGCAGCACCGCGCCGCAGAAGACGAGGAACTGCACGTTGTCGTGCGGCGTGTCGCCGGGGTTGAACAGGTTGTTCCCCAGATCGTCGCTCATGCTCCAGTTCAGGTGCTTGCCGGAGCCGTTGACGCCGGCAAACGGCTTCTCGTGCAGGAGGCACGCCAGGCCGTACTTCGGCGCGACCCGCCGGAGCATCTCCATGGTCATCATCTGGTGATCCGTGGCGACGTTGGCGTTCTCGAAGATCGGCGCGATCTCGTACTGCCCGGGCGCGACCTCGTTGTGCCTGGTCTTGACCGGCACACCCACCTTGTAGAGCTCGCGTTCGGCCTCCATCATGAAGGCCAGCGCACGGTCCGGGATCGACCCGAAATAGTGATCCTCCAGCTCCTGGCCCTTCGGCGGACGCGCGCCGAAGAGCGTGCGGCCGGCATTGATGAGGTCGGGACGATTGAAGTAGAACTGCCGATCGATGAGGAAGTACTCCTGCTCCGAGCCGCACGTGGTCACGACGCGCTGTGCCGCCGAGCCGAAGAGCCGCAGGATGCGCACGGCCTGCTTCGAGAGCGCCTCCATCGAGCGCAGGAGCGGCGTCTTCTTGTCGAGCGCCTCGCCCGTCCAGCTGACGAAGGCCGTCGGAATGACGAGCGTTGTCCCGTTCGGCGTCACCAGGAGCCACGGCGGGCTCGTCGGGTCCCACGCGGTGTAGCCGCGCGCCTCGAAGGTCGACCGCATCCCGCCTGACGGGAAACTGGACGCGTCCGGCTCGCCCTTGACCAGCTCGCGCCCGTTGAACTCCGCGACCGCGCGGCCATCGGTGGTGGGCGACAGGAACGAGTCGTGCTTCTCGGCCGTGATGCCGGTCAGCGGCTGGAACCAGTGGGTGTAGTGCGTCGCCCCGTGCTCGACGGCCCAGTCCTTCAGCGCCGCCGCGACGATGTCGGCGACGCCGGGATCGAGCGGTTCGCCCTGGGCGACCGCGCGGCGCAGCGCGCGATAGACGTCCTTGGGCAGCCGCGCCCGCTGCGTTTCGTCGTTGAACGTGAGAGAGCCGAACTCATCGGTCACTTTCTTCGCCGCCCCGGACGCGCGGCCGCTCGATGTGCTCCAGTGGTTGATGTACCGAATCGCCTCGCCTGCCGATGCCGAACCCATGGCCGTGTTCCTTTCTCGTCCTGACCCGCCGGACGCTGGACCCTGGATTATCGGCGGCGCGCCGGGGGCGGGCAAGGCGCTCGATCGGGAGCACGGTCAGGAGGCACGGGATCCGGCGGGAAACAGAGGGGTTGCGGCGACCCTCATATAGCTTACAATGTTTGGGATATGAGATTCCTGGGGTCCGGCTGGCCGGTCGTCGGCGAATTCGAGCTGCTCGTGCTATTGGCGCTGCTGCGACTGGGCAACGGCGCGTACGGCGCCGCGATTCACCGCGAGATCGTGGCGCGCACCGGACGCGACGCCTCCGCCAGTGCGGTGTACGTCACGCTCGACCGCCTGGCAGCTAAGCGCATGGTGTGCGCCTACACCGGGAACCCCGCGCGGCAGCGCGGAGGACGCAGGCGGACCCACTACCTCCTCGACACGGCCGGACAGCGCGCGCTCGTCCGGGCCTACAAGACGTTCGGCGCGATGACCGCCGGCATCAATCGCGATCTCGAGGCGCTGTCGAACCGCCTGCTGCCCGGCGCCACGGCCGCACGAACGCCGTCCCCGCGCGCGAGCTGGTGATCGCGGTCCCGGTGCGACGGGGCTTCGCCTGACACCCGCGACGCTCCGCATCCCAGCCAGCGCCGCTCGCGGCCCGCGAGAGCCGCGGAGACGACACGCCATCGCACTCCCCGCACTCTTCGGCGCTACCACATCACCGGGTGCGGCTCGTACGGCTCCTCCAGCTCCCTGACCTCATCGTCGGAGAGGACGAAGTCGAGCGCGGCGACCGCCTCGTCGAGCTGGTACATCTTCGAGGCGCCGATGATGGGCGCCGTCACGCCCGGCTGGCGCAGGAGCCACGCCAGGGCGATCTGCGCAGGCGAAGCGCCCCGGCGCCCGGCCAGCGCCACGACGCGATCCACGATCCGGAAGTCCGCCCCGGTGTAGTAGAGCCGGTGCGCGAAGTCGTCGGTCTTCGCCCGCGGCGTATCCCCTTTGTCGGCCGCGCGCCGGTTGCCAGCCAGAAACCCGCGCGCCAGCGGGCTCCATGGGATGACGCCGATACCTTCTTCCCTGCAGAGCGGCAGCATCTCCCGCTCCTCCTCGCGGTAGACCAGATTGTAGTGGTTCTGCATCGCCACGAACCGCGTCCAGCCGTGTCGATCCGCGAGATAGAGCGCCCGGCAGAACTGCCAGGCGGCCATGCTCGACGCGCCGAGGTACCGCGCCTTGCCCGCGCGCACGATGTCGTCGAGCGCCCGCAGCGTCTCGTCGATCGGTGTGTCGGAATCGTACCTGTGAATCTGATAGAGGTCGACGTAGTCCGTGCCGAGGCGTTTCAGCGACCCGTCGATCGACGTCATGAGGTGCTTCCGTGAGAGCCCGCGATCGTTGGGGTCGCCGCTCATCGGATAGTACGCCTTCGTGCCGATGACGACGGCGTCGCGGCGCGCGAAATCGCGGATGGCCCGGCCGAGAACCTCCTCCGAGACGCCGCGCGAGTACATGTCGGCGGTGTCGAAGAAGTTGACGCCGTGCTCGAGCGCCCGCTGGATGAACGGGCGCCCCGCCTCTTCCGACAGGATCCACGGCCGCCACGCCGGGTCGCCGTACGTCATCACGCCGAGGCACAGGCGGGATACCTTCAGTCCGCTCCGGCCGAGATTCACGAACTGCATGTTGGTTGCTCCACACACGAGTCGTCAGTCGGCAGTCTGCCAGTCGCAGTCGACAGTCAGTCTGCAGTCGACAGTCAGTCGACGGTCGACAGTCAGTGGACGGACACTAGCCGCGCATGCACGGCTAGAGGCCTCAGCCGACCGAAATCTGAGTGAGTCAAGTTTTCATGGAAGCCCGGTCGTACGGGATGATGTGGTCCCACTCGTCCGCGCTCGAGCGCGCGACGACGGCAACGACCGGGTCGGTGCCGCTCAGATTGTAGACTTCGTGCGGCACGCCCGGCTCGATGAAGATGAAGTCACCGGCTTCGTGCTCGACACGGTACTGCAGCCCGCCGCCGTAATCGTGCCGCACGCGTCCCTCGAGGATGTAGAGCATGACCTCGAAGCCCACGTGGATGTGCGCGCCGGCGACGCCGCCCGGCGGAATGACAGCCACGTTCATCGAGAGCTCCCGTGCGCCGACGTTCTTCCCCGACATGCCGAGCTTGTAGGTGATGCCGTTCCACTCGCGACAGATGCCGCTTCCTCGGATCCACGCGAGCCCCTCGTGTTTCTCGACCCGTGGCGCCTGTTCCATGGTTCCTGCTCCTTCTAACGTGGGGCTCCGCCCCACACCCCGGCTCGGTCGCTTGCGGGGACCCCTTCGCCCCGCGCCGCTCCCTCGCAGGCGCGCCGTGCGCGCCTGAGCCGTGCTCGCACACAGATTCGTACAAACTCTGGCTGTGCAAGCTCACACTATAGAATCAAATGGCGAGCACAGGCGGATGATCGTCAATCTGACTGCCGACTGCCGACTGACTGCCGACGCCCGACTGACTGCCGACTGTGACTGCCGACTGTGACTGACGACCGCCGACCGACGACTGGCGACTCGTGTCTTCGCCGCATCCTCCACATCGACATGGACGCGTTCTACGCCGCCGTGGAGCAGCGCGACGATCCAGCGCTGCGAGGACGCCCGGTGGCTGTTGGAGGCGAGCCGGGCGGGCGTGGGGTCGTGGCTGCCGCCAGTTACGAGGCGCGCGCGTTTGGCGTCCGGTCGGCCATGCCGATGGCGCGGGCGGTCCGGCTCTGTCCGTCGCTTGCGATCGTGCGGCCCGACTTCTCGAAGTATCGGGCCGCGTCGCGGGCAGTGTTCGCAATCTTCAGGTCGGTGACGCCGCTGGTCGAGCCCCTTTCGCTCGACGAAGCCTATCTCGACGTGACGGAGAACGCGTGGCGCGAACCGCTTGGCCGCGTGGTGGCACAGAGGCTGAAGGCGGAGATCAGACAGGCGACCGGGCTGACGGCATCGGCCGGCGTCGCCCCGAACAAGTTCCTGGCGAAGATTGCGTCGGCCTGGAAGAAGCCCGATGGGCTCACCGTGATCGCTCCCGAGCGCATCGAGCGTTTCCTGCAGGAGCTCCCGGTGGACGCCCTCTGGGGCGTGGGACCGGTGACGGCGGGCAGGCTGCGCGAACGGGGGATCGAGCGGCTCGTCGATGTCCGGACCGCGGACCCGGCCGTACTTCGGAAAGCCGTGGGGAGCCACGTCGACTGGCTTCGCCGGCTGGCAGAGGGCTTCGATGACCGGCCGGTGGTGCCCGACCGCGCCGCCAAATCGTCCGGCACCGAGAACACCTTCGCGGTGGACCTCACCGATCCTGCCGAGATCCGCAGGCATATCGAGGAGATGGCGCGCGACGGCGCGGCGTGGCTGGAACGGAAGGGACTGGCCTGCCGGACGGTGACGATCAAGGTCCGCTACTCGGACTTCACGACCATCACGCGCAGCGACACGCGCCCGCCCACCCGGGATGCAGCCGAGATTGCCGCACGTGCCGTGGCGCTGCTCGATCGCACGGAAGCCGGTGCGCGACCCGTCCGGCTGCTCGGCGCCAGCGTCCACAACCTCGTGGACCCGTCGGAGACTACCGGCGGGCCGTCGCTCCCTTTCTCCTAACCTCCGCGCCTTCGGCTCACTCTTGCCGTGCTTGCACAGCCAGAATGTGTACGAACCTGTCAGGTTCCGTGCAAGCACGGCTGAGGCGCGCACAGCGCGCCTGCGAGCCGGGGCCCCCACGATGCGTTTTGCGCATCGGGGGTGGGACGGAGCGGCGCGGGGCGGTGGGGTCCCCGGAAGCGACCGAGCCGGCCAGCCTCCGCCAAGGCTACGGCGGCCCGCCGGAGCGCTTCGCGCGAAGGCGGGGGTGTGGGGCAGAGCCCCACGCTACGACGACGTGTCCTTGGCGCGCACGCGGCTTCGTGGCTGGCGCGGCTTCCCCGGCGCTCGACGCGCGCGCGGGGCCGCCGGTGCCTCGGCGGACCGGCGCGCGCGGGCCGTTCCGGTGGCGCGCGATCGCGCGCCGCGGGGCTGGCGCTGCGAGGTCTCCTGCGTCGCAGACGTCTCATCGACATCGATGACGGGTGGGGCCAACTCGAACTCCTGGACGACGTCTCCCTCCACCACGTCCGGTTCGGGATCGCTCGTGGCGGTCCCGGGATCCGGCCCGGCTGCTCCCTGTGCGAAACCGGGCTGCAGCTCGGCGACGTTGCCGCGCGAGTCCTCGTCCGTGTCGATGACCTGCGCGCCCGTGGAAGACTGCATGACGTTGCCCGGGAAGATCCGCATCACGCCCTGGCGATCCCGCTCGATGCGGAATGCGCCGTCGCGCTGGCACGCGCGCATCAGGTCGACGAGGCTGGCAAAGCCGAACCGCCGCTCGTCGAACGCCGGATCCACGCCGCGCAGGAACTGGCGCGCCTGTCGCACGTACATCGGCCAGCGCGGCGGATTCTGCGCCGCCTGGAACAGCCTCCGAACCTCGCGGATGCCGTCGGCCAGGCGCGGTCCGCCATCCTCGCCCGTCGGGGGCGACTCGCGGGCCTCGGTCTCGGCCGCGCGCGGGTCCGTCCGGTCGTGGGAGCGGGGATGGGCCTCGCGCGCGTGGCGCCGCTCGCGCGATCCCGACGCTTCCGCGACAGGCGCCGTGTCCGGCAGCTCGACCAGCACGTTGCGGCCGGATTCACGCAGGGTCACGTGACCGGCGGCCGCGAGCTTCTGCGCGAAATCGCGGAAGCTGCCGGCGCCGTAGGTGCGCTCGGAGAAGGTCGAATCGAGCTGGAGCAGCGTGCTCTTGAGCAGTCCAAGCTGCGGCGACACCTCCCGATCGGTCAGGACCTTGAGCGCCCGGCGCACCAGCGGGACAACCTGGTCGACCGGCGCCTGCGTCACCGGCGCGCTCGCACGGCCCTTCTCCTGCGACCGGCGCGAGCCCACGAGGTTCTCGTAGGCGATGAACTCGTGGCAGTTGCGCTGCATCACCATGCTGGTGAACGCGCGGCCTCCCACCACGAAGATCTGCTTGTCGTACTGCTTGAGCTTCTCGACGAGCGTGATGAAGTCGCTGTCGCCGCCGACGATGACGTAGGCGTTGATGTGGCTGTGCGTGAACGCCATCTCGAGGGCGTCGAGCGCCAGGTTGATGTCCGCGCCGTTCTTGTCTCCGCCAGGCGTGAGATTGCGCTGGACGAGCTTGGTGGCGTGCTGTGTCAGCGACCGGCTGTAGTCCCCCGCGCGGGTCCAGTCCCCGTAGGCGATCTTCGAAACGACATCCCCGCGCTCCTTGAGCGCCTCGAGCACCACCCCGATGTCGAACTGCACGCCCAGCGTGCTCTTGACCCCGATCTCGATGTTGTCGAAGTCGATGAATACTGCGATTTTCAGTCGTGCGTCTGCCAAAATCTTTTGCGCTTTCCTTTCCGGCCCGAAGGCTTCTGACCATTATCTCACGGCGGTTCATTCGCGCACTTCGCTCACGGAAGTTCACTGTCGGAGGGTCAGGCCCGAGCCTGCCCGGATTCGAACATCCGGCATCGAACCCTGTGAAGGACCCGCCGTCCCCCCGTGACGGAACCCGCGTGTCGCGTGTTACCGTCTGAGGTGCGGAGATCACAGGATGAAACAATCACGACTGTCTATCATAACGGCCGGGCTGGTGCTGTCACTGTCGGCTGGCGTTTCGAACCGTGAGGCTGACGACTGGCCCCAGTGGCGTGGAGCGAATCGCGACGGCCGGTCGGCCGAGCGGGGCCTGCTGGCAGAATGGCCTGCCGGCGGACCGCAGCTCGCGTGGCGTGCGAAGGGTGCCGGCAACGGCTACTCGTCGTTCGCGACGTCGGGCGGCCGGCTCTACACGCTCGGCGCGCGCGGCGACCGCGAGTACGTCCTCGCGTACGACGCCGCCACGGGAAAGGAGCTGTGGGCGACGCCGCACGGCCGCCGGTTCGGAAACGACCGCGGCGACGGACCGCGCGGCACACCGACTATCGAGGGCAACCGCCTCTATGCCTTCGGCGCCAGCGGCGACCTGAGCACGCTCGATGCCGCGAGCGGGAAGATCCTCTGGACCACCAACGTGCTGCGGCAGTACGGCGGCTCGAACATCACGTGGGGGCTCAGCGAATCGCCGCTCGTGCTGAGCGATCGCATCCTGATCAACGCCGGGGCGACCGGCGCGTCGATCATCGCGGTCCGCAAGACGGACGGCTCGCTCATCTGGAAGAGCCAGGACGACGAGGCCGGGTACTCTTCCGCGGTGCTGCACGAGATCGGCGGCATGCGGCAGGCGATCTTCTTCACAGGTCGCCGCGTGCTCGGCCTCGACGTCGCCGACGGCCGGCTCCTGTGGTCCTACGATCGCGTCTCGAACAGAACCGCCAACATCGCCACGCCCATCGTGCGCGGCAGCCGCGTCTTCGTGTCGTCCGACTACGGAACCGGCGCGGCGCTGCTCGAGATGACACAGTCGGGCGGCGGCCTGTCCGCGCGGGAGGTGTACTTCACGCGCGAGATGCGGAACCACCATGCCAGTTCGATTCTGGTGGGAGACTATCTGTACGGGTTCTCGAGCATGATCCTGACGGCGATGCACTTCGACACGGGCAAGGTCGCCTGGCAGAACCGGAGCGTCGGCAAGGGCTCGCTCGCCTTCGCGGACGATCGCCTCTACGTCTACAGCGAGAACGGAGTCGTCGGCCTCGTGGAGCCGCGGCCCGAAGGCTACCAGGAGCGCGGCCGCTTCAAGATCAACGCGGGCCGGCTTCCTACCTGGGCGCACCCCGTCGTCTCGAACGGCAAGCTCTTTCTCCGCGATCAGGACACGATCTACGCCTACAATGTCGCCCGGAACAGTCCGTGAGTCCGGAGCCGGAAGCCAGGGGTGAACCCCGTCCCACAGGAGCCCGCCCATGAATCGCGCCGTCGCCGCCATCCTGCTGGCTGCCGTTGTCGTGGTGCCGCCTCGCGCGCAGGCGCCGCTCGAAAAGCTCGACTACCTCATGATCGGGAAGATCCGCGACGAGGGCCTCAACCGGTCGCAGGTCATGGATCACATCAGCTGGCTGGCCGACGTCTACGGCCCGCGGCTGACGGGCGGCCCCGGCATCATGCAGGCGAGCGACTGGGCCCTGAAGAAGTTCTCCGAGTGGGGGCTGGCCAACCCGCACCGCGAGACCTGGCCGTTCGGCAAGGGCTGGTCGCTCGAGCGGTTCAACGCGCACATGATCGAGCCCCAGGTGCAGCCGATCATCGGGCTGCCGGGCGCGTGGACATCGGGCACCAACGGCACGGTCGTGGCGGATGTCGTGCGCGTCCAGATCGAGAACGAATCGGACATCGAACGGTACCGTGGCAAGCTCGGTGGAAAGATCCTGCTGACCCAGCCGGCGCGTGCGGTGACGATGCTCGAGGGGCCGATCATCCTTCGCATGACGGACCGGGACTTCGAGGAAGCGGCGACGACGCCGATTCCGCGTGGAAGGGGCGGACGCGGGGGACGTGGCGGAGCGCAGGGGCAGGCGCTCCGGCAGAAGGTCGAGGCGTTCTACAAGAGCGAAGGGGTGGTCGCGCTCTTCAACCGCGGCAGCGACTCGGTGATGTCGGCCGGCGGCAGCGACCTCTCCTGGCAGACACAGCGCGTCGACGGCGGCACGATCTTTCCGACCGGCAGCGGGTCGCGCGGCGCGGACGGGGGAACCGGGCTGCCGACCGTCACGCTCGCGGTCGAGCACTACAACCGGATGGTCCGCATTCTCGACAAAGGCGTGCCGGTCAAGGTGGAACTCGACATCCGGACGAGGTTCTACGACGAGGCGACGCCGAACGGCTTCAATACCATCGCGGAGATTCCCGGCATCGACCCGGTGTTGAAGGACGAGGTGGTGCTCATCGGCGCGCATTTCGATTCAGTCGCGCATTCGCCGGGCGCCACCGACAACGCCACCGGGTCCGCCGCGATGATGGAGGTCATGCGGATCCTCGAGGCCGTCGGCGCGAAGCCGCGGCGGACGATCCGGATCGCGCTCTGGGGCGGCGAGGAGGAGGGACTGCTCGGTTCGCGTGCGTACGTGCGGGAGCACCTCGGCGACCCGGCCACGATGGAGCTGAAGCCGGGACACGCGAAGCTGTCGG
>DATIEW010000106.1:0-10883 GCA_035455585.1 Vicinamibacterales bacterium
AGGAGGCGACGGGCGCGCTGCCCGCCGCGCCGCCACCGGTCGACCTCGACAAGCTGCTGGAGTGACCGAAGGATGAACGCGCTGCCCCTGCTGCGCGCCGCGCTCGCGGCCGCGCTCCTCCCCGCCGCCCTCGCCTCCGCCGCGCGCGCCCAAGGCGATGGGCTGAAGAGCCTCGCCGAGGACGCCGAGCTGGTGGAGACGCGGACCGAGATCCCGCGCCTCCTCGCGCCCGCCGCCTACGAGATGAGGGACGGGATCGTCGACCTCGAGCTCTCCGACTACGCGGGCTACGCCGGCCTGATCGCCGCGAATGGCGGCCTCGAGCCGAGCGACCAGTCGTGGTTCGCGCAGAAGCACGGCTTCAAGGTGAGGATCAAGCTCTCGGAGGAGGAGAGCTGGTCGGCGCTGAACAGCGGGAAGATCGCCGCCTCCGCGACGACCCCCGACGTGCTGGCCGCCTACGGGCGGCAGTTCCAGGTCGTGGTGCCGGCGCAGATCGGCTTCTCGCGCGGCGCCGACGGCGTCGTGGTGCGCAGCGACATCAAGCGGATCAACCAGCTCAAAGGCAAGACGATCGCGACCGCGCAGTTCACCGAGGTCGACTTCTTCATCCGCTACCTCGCGCAGGAGGCGGGGCTCGAGATCAGCGCGCTCGGCAGCCTCGACGCGACACCCCATCCCGAGCGGCTCAACCTCGTCTACACGGAGGACGGCTTCGGCGCGGGCGATCTCTTCCTGAAGGACGTCACGTCGGGCCGCAACCGCCTCGCCGGCTGCGTCTCGTGGGAACCGAAGGTCTCCGAGGTCGTCGAGGGCAGCGGCGGACAGGCCCACGTCCTGACGACGAACAGGAACCTGCTGATCGTGGCGGACGTGCTGATCCTGCACCGCGGGTTCGCACAGGAGCATCCGAAGATCGTCGAGGGCCTCGTCCAGGGACTGCTCGAGGGGAACCGGATGGTGCGCGATCGCCCCGACCAGCAGCTCGACGTCGTGGGCCGGGCCTTCAAGTGGAGCCGGGAAGACACGAAGGACGAGCTGGCGAGCGTCCATCTGTCGAACCTGCCGGAAAACCTCGCGTTCTTCTCGGGAGCGATCGACGCGGCGGGCAGTTTCGGAGGCATCTACCAGTCTGCGGTGCTCGCCTATGGAAGCGACATCATTCCCGATCCGCCAGACCCAGGACGCTTCGCGGACCTCACGGCGCTCCAGACGATCGAGAAGAGCGGGATCTTCAAGGAGCAGAAGGTCGCCATCGCGCCGATCCGGACCGGCAGCAGGGCGGCGCTCGAAGCCAACCCGCTCCTGAGCAAGGACATCCGGTTCCTCTTCGAGCCGAACTCCTCCGCGCTCGATCTGGCGAATCAGGACAACCTCAGGAACCTCGACGCCATCCGGCGCTTGCTCCAGGTCAGCCCGGGGTCCACGTTGCTGCTTCGCGGCCACGTCGACAACGCGCGCGTGGAGGAGTTCCGCCGGCAGGGCGGCGAGGCGTTCGTGCGGCAGCAGGCGCTGCGCGCGATGGAGCTGAGCAAGAACCGCTCCGGCGAGATCCGGCGGCTCCTCATCGAGCGCTACAACATCGATCCGAAGCGGCTCGAAATCGTCGGCCGCGGCTGGGAGGAACCGGCGGGATCGGACTCGGACCTGAACCGGCGCGTCGAGGTTCAGTGGTTCACGATCGAATGAGCGCGGCGGGCTTCGGACCCGCGTCGACCACACCGGCGCACGTCTGACCGCCTCGGTCGGGGCATGGCGTCGGTCCGTGCGGATGATGAAGGAAGCGCATGCCCAACATCTACTCTCAGCTCTATCGCAGGTATGGCAGGCCGGACGGCATCACGCGCCGCGAGATGATCGAGCGGTCGCTCGCGGCCGCGGCGGCTCTGCTCATCAGCGACCGGTTCGTGGGACGGCCGCGGGCCGCTGCCGGTCGGGTCGTTGTGATCGGCGGCGGCTTCAGCGGCCTGGCCGCGGCCTACGAGCTGTCCCGCGCCGGCTATGACGTCACGGTCGCGGAGGCGCGCAACCGCATCGGCGGGCGCGTGCTCAGCTTCTCTGATCTCGTCGCCGGCAAGAACGTCGAGGGAGGGGGCGAGCTCGTCGGATCCAACCATCCGGCGTGGGTCGGCTACGCGAAGCAGTTCGGCCTCGAGTTCCTGGACGTCGGCGAGGAGGACGCCGAGTTCCCAATAGTCCTGAACGGCAAGCGGCTCTCGGGCGACGAGTCCGAAGCGCTGTGGGAGGAGTTGGAGAAGGCGTTCAACACCATCGTGACGGACGCCGCGAAGGTGGACGCGGACGCGCCCTGGACCGCGGCCAATGCTGAGGCGCTCGATCGGCGGACGCTCGGAGCCTGGATCGACGGGCTGGACTGCTCGCCGCTCTGCAAGGCCGGCATGCACACGATGATGACGGCCGACAACGGGGTCGTCACGGGCTGGCAGAGCTACCTGGGGAACCTGGCAATGGTCAAGGGCGGAGGCCTCGAGAAGTACTGGACGGAGTCCGAGGTCTACCGCTGCAGGGGGGGAAACCAGCAGCTGGCACAGAAGCTGGCCGCGGCCATCGGCACCCCGCGTGTGATGACGCGGACGATCGTGCGGACGGTCGCCGTCGGCGACTCCAACGTGCGCGTGACGCTCGCGAGCGGCAAAGTGCTCGAAGCCGAGCACGTGGTTCTCACGGCGCCGCCGCCGGTCTGGAACCGGATTACGATCGATCCGCCGCTGCCCCCCGCGCTCGCGCCGCAGATGGGATCGAACGTGAAGTTCCTCGCGGCGCTGAAGTCGGCCTTCTGGCGGCGCGCCGAGCTGGCGCCCGACCTGATGACCGACGGCCCCGTGTCGCTGACCTGGCACGCCACCGACGGCCAGGCCGGCCCGGGAGAAGCGATGGTGGCGTTTTCCGGCGGACCCGCCGCCGACGTCTGCCGCGAGTGGACGGCCACCCAGCGCAACAACAACTATCTCGCCGAGCTGGAAAAGGTCTACAAGGGCATCCGCCCGGCCTTCGTGCGCGCGCGATTCATGGACTGGCCCGGCGACCCCTGGGTGAAGGCCTCCTACTCCTTCCCCGCGCCGGGCCAGGTCACCGCTCAGGGCCCCACCTTCCAGCGGGGCCTCGGCCGCCTGCACTTCGCGGGCGAGTACTGCAGCTACGCGTTCATGGGCTACATGGAGGGAGCGCTGAACTCGGGCGCCGCCGCCGCACGCCGCATTGCCACGCGTGATGGTGTCCTGAAGGAAGAGGCTGCGTGATCGGACGCGTTCTCGCCGGCGGCCTCCTGGTTCTGAGCGCAGCGCTCAGTGGCTGCCAGCGCGAGGAGGAGCCCGCCGCGCGTCAGGAGCGGACCGATCGCCGGATCGACGCGGATCTCGCGCCGCCTGGAGCGGTCGAGACGCGCGAAGGGCTGGCCGCGGCGATCGTCATCGACGTCTCCGGCAGCATGGGCGACGGCGTCGCCGGGCTCGATGGCCGCAAGGAGCCGAAGATCGAGATCGCGCGGCGCGCCGCGCGCGACCTCGTGGAGCAGTTCGCGAGGTACGCGGAAGAGCACGCCGACGAACCGGTGCTGCTCGGGCTCTACGAGTTCAGCCGCCGCCGCGGCGATCCCGACTGCCGGCCCGTCATCCCGATCGGGCCACCGGACCGCGCCCGTGCCGCCTCGGCGATCGACCGTCTCCAGCCGGACGGCGGAACGCCCATCGGGCAGGCCATGATCACCGCCAAGCGCGAGCTCGACGGCACCGGGCTGACGCGCCGCCACCTCCTGCTCGTCACCGACGGCGAGAACACGGACGGCTACCCGCCTGATCGCGTCGCGGCCGCCATCGGCCGGCGGCCCGACGCCGAGCGCCCCTCCATCTACTTCGTCGCCTTCGACGTCGACGCGCGCCGCTTCGCGCGCGTCCGCGACGCGGGCGCGCTGGTCCTTCCGGCCGCCAACGCCCGCGAGCTCAACGACACGCTCGACTCGCTGCTGAGGGGGAGGATCCTCGTCGAGAAGTAAACAGGAGTTCAGGAGATCAGGAGAAACAACAGGAGGACAGGAGATCAGGAGACAGCAAGATCGGGAAATCCGGACGCCACCTGCGGGTGTAACGAGAAGACCTGGAGGTCTGCGACGACCACAATCATCGGTCCCTTTCTCACTTCAATGCCGCCTCTTCTGACCTGTGTGCGTGACGGACCTGCAGCGCTCACTCGGCGATCCGCGTCTGAATGATCTCACTCAAAACTCAGATCCCAAGACCAATTGTCTCCTGACCTCCTGACCTCCTGTTCACCCTCCTGACCTCCTGACCTCCTGTTCTACCCCTCCTGATCTCCCGATCTCCTGTGCTCACACCAGGCGCACGGGCAATTCCTCCGCAACCGGTCCAATCCCACGAACCGCGCTCCCGATCGCCGGCGCCACGCAGACGATCGGCGTCTCCCCCGCACCCGCGGACGGGATGTCGTTCCGGTCGAGCAGGACGACCTCGATCGGCGGGATGTCCTTGAACCGCGGCACCCGGTACAGCTCCATCGTCCCGTTCGAGAGCTGGCCGTTGCTGAACTCGAGCGCTTCGAACAGCGCGCCGCCGAGCCCCTGTACGACCGCTCCTTCGACCTGATTGAGGAGGCCGTCGCGATTGACGACCGCTCCGCATTCGAAGACCACGACGAGCCGTTCGACCCTGAAGCCGTTCGGCGCCTTCGAGACCTCGGCAGCCGTCGCGACGTAGCTGGCCTTCTCGGTGCCGCACGCGATTCCCAGCGTACGGCCGGAGGACGTCTTCGGCCAGCCGATGCGTTCCGCGGCCGTTGTCAGCACCGCGCGCATGCGCTCGTCCTTCAGGTGCCTCAGCCGGAACTCGACCGCGTCGGCGCCGAGCGCGCGGGCGATCGCGTCCATGTGCATCTCCCGGACGTAGTGGTTCGCCGTGGCTGCAAGGCCGCGGTACGACCCCTGGCGGAGCGGCGAGTCGGACTGGTGGAACTGGATGCGCTGGTTCGGCACATCGTAGGGCGTGCGGATGGCGGAGCCGCCCGAGTTCCAGTTGTCGAATTCCCAGGCGATCAGGCGGCCGCTCGAATCTACCGCCGCCTTCACATCGATCACTCCGGCGGGCCGGGCATAGCCGAACGAGAACTCCTCAGCGCGCGTCCACACGAGCTTCACGGGCTTGCCGGCCGCCCTGGCCAGCCGCGCCGCCTCGATCGCGTGCTCACCGCTGTGCTTTCCTCCATATGCGGAGCCGGTGTCGGGGACGATGACGCGAACGGTATCTTCGGGGATACGGAAGGCGGTGGCCAGCTCGGATCGGACGCCGAACGGCCGCTGCGTGCCGCACCACACCGTCAGCCTGCCATCGGCCCATTCGGCGACGGCAGCGCGCGGCTCGAGCGGCACGTGCGCGATATACGGGATTCGATAGGTCGCCTCGAACGTCCTGGCCGCCGACGCCCGGCCCTGCGCGACATCGCCTGCCGTCGTCGGCGTGCCGCCGCGCCCCCCTCCTCCCGGTCTTGCGTTCTTCTTGAGGTACTCGTAAATCGTCTCCGACGAAGGGTGCCCGGAGGGCGCGCGCCACTCGGCACGGATCGCGGCAGCCGCCCGCCGCGCGGCGCGCTCGGTGGGCGCCACAACACCGAGGAACTCCCCGTCGCGAACGACCGAAACCCCCTCGATCGCCTTCGCGCGGCTGTCGTCGGCCGACACGAGCGTGCCGGCATAGCCCTCGGGCCGCACGACGCGCCCGTGCAGCATGCCCGGCCGGACGATATCGGGCGTGAAATCGTGGCGGCCGGTGACGAAATCGCGTCCGTTCACCTTCTTCGGAGCCTTGCCGCGCAGCGTCCACTGCTCCGGAGGCACCACGGCGGCCCCCTCGATCGTGCCGGCGAGCTTCTGTCCCTTCGTCAGCTCGCCGTATCCGATCGTCCGCCCATCGGCTGCGACGACGCGCCCGTCCCTGGCGCTGAGCGATCCCCGGTCGGCCTGCCAGAGGGCCGCGGCCTGGCCGATCAGCATCTCGCGCGCGGCTGCCGCAGCCCGCGCGAGCTGCGGCGCCATTCGGGGCGTCGACTGGGATCCGAACGTGCCCTGGTCGTAGGGAACGAGATCGGTATCGGCCATCACCATCGTGACCGACGAGAGCGGCACGCGCAGCTCGTCGGCAATCGCCTGCGCGAGCGACGTCCGGATGTTCTGACCGATCTCGGTCTTGCCGGTGTACGTCGTGACGAGACCCTTCCCGTCGATGTGCAGCCAGCCGGCGATCTCACGCGGTACGGCCCGCCCCTGTCCACCGCGCCCGCTCTCCTGCGCGCCGGCGCGCGGGACAGACGCCACGACGAGGAGCCCGCCGCCCATCGCCGCGAAGATCCGCATGAACTCTCGGCGCTCCACCTCGAAGCGATAGGGCGCCCGCTCGTTCAGCTCGTACCGCTCGACTTCCACCTCGTTCGCCGCCTGATCGTGATCGATTGGCTGCATCCGCGCCTGCGATTCGGGATTCGTCGCTGTGGGGTGCAACGGTTCGGACCGGCCCGCGTTCGAGCCGCAATCGAATTGGCGTTTCATCGGCGTCCTCCCGCGGCGCTGGTCGTCCTCAGCCGTTCGGCGGAGAGCTTCACCGCGCGCACGATCCGCGGGTACGTCCCGCAGCGGCAGACGTTCCTGTCCATGACCTTCGCGATGTCCTCGTCGGTCGGCTCGGGATGCGCGCGCAGCAGCGCGATGGTGGCCATGACCATGCCAGGCGTGCAATAGCCGCACTGGAACGCCTCGGTCTCGAGAAACGCTTCCTGCACCGGGTGCAGGCGATCGCCCTCACCGATGCCTTCGATGGTCGTCACGGGCTTGCCGGCGACGGCCGCCAGCCGCGTGGTGCACGAGCGGGTGAGCTGGTTGTCGACGAGCACCGTGCAGGCGCCGCAGTAGCCCTCGCCGCATCCGTATTTCGAGCCGGTGAGCCCCAGCTCGTAGCGCAGGACGGACAGCAGGCTGTCGCCCGGCTCGCCGGCAACCTGATATGTGCGCCCGTTGATCCGGAGGGAGTAGGTGGGCATAGGGGGATTTTACATGGGTTCAGGGGCGGGGCTCATCAAGGGTTCGCTTTACGGATGCCCCTTCAATCAGTCCAAAAATAGACTGAACTGGATTGATGAACGTCAGCGTCCATGGCGCGAAGACCCAGCTCTCGAAGCTGCTCGACATGGTCGAGGATGGTGAGCCCGTGGTTATCGAGCGGCACGGCCGTCCGGTTGCCGAACTGGTCATCACGTGCCGCAGGCCGCAGTGCCGGGTCGGCTCGATCGAGAAACTCGGCTCGCACTCGCGTCGGGGATACCAGCCTCCGATCTCGTTTCTCTCGAGAAGGCCGTGAGTCGAGCGCCTCTCACACTCCGCCAGGGCCTGCGGCCCTGGCGGAGCGGTGCAGGCGACGGTCGGAGCGGGCAGCGTCCGCGGCGATTCCGCAACGCTGAGGGCGCGGCCATCGAGGCCGCGCTCCGCTACTCCTCAGGAGCCCTCGCAACGCGAATCACACCCTGAAAACACGGGCCTGCGGGTGCGCCATCGCAGTCGGTCTTCTGCTGGAATGCCACCTGGACCCGCGCCCCGGTCCGCCACCCGGCAAGGACGACACCGTCGAGCAAGGCCGCGTTCAGCCGCAGGTAACGTCACCGAGCTCCTCCTGTCCTGGGGACAGGGAGACACCGCGGCGCTCGACCGGCTGGTTCCGCTGTTGTATGACGATCTGCGGCGCGTGGCGCGCGGCCATCTCCGGCGGGAGCGTCCCGGCCACACGCGCCAGGCGACAGCGCTCGTCCACGAGGTCTTCCTGCGTCTCGTCGATGTGGACCGGATGACGCTGAAGAGCCGCACGCACTTCTTTGCGCTGTCGGCCAGGCTGATGCGCCACATCCTCGTCGACCACGCCGCCGAGGGGAGGGACGAGTGCTGCGGCGCCCTGCCGCTCGGGCTGTGTGGCGAAACCGCATCCTCGCGTCGATCCCGCGGGCGACACCATGGATCCGAAGCACATGGAGTGGATGTCGCAGCAGATGCCGAACGGACACTACCTGTACTGCCCGAATGGGAGCCATCTCGCGAACTTCGACGACCAGGAAACCTATATGACGGGCGTGATCAAGTTCATCAGGGACGTGGACAGCGGCGCGGTCAGGTGAACGCGAGCGCGGGTGATGAGTCGTTCGAAGATCAGGTTCCCCGCACGCGGGGGGTCGGGCCTACCCCTCCCGCGCGACGGCCATGAGTACTTTCAGCGACGTGCGCGCCTCGTCCAGCGCCGACGCGAACTCCTCCAGCGGCGCGACTCGCGAGATGATCGGCCGGACCTGCACCTGGCCGGACGCGAGGAGATCGATGGCGCGCTCGAACGGGCCGCATCGCGATCCGACGAGCGTCACCTCGTGAACCACGACAGGCCAGGGGCTGAAGGGCGCCGGGCCATGGAAGGTGGATTTCATCACAACCGTGCCGCGCGGGCGCACCAGCGCCAGCGCGTGCTCAAGGCCGCCGGGGCGGCCGGTCACCTCCACGACGACATCGAAGCAGCCGCGACCGCGGTCGGGCGCGTCCGCCCGCGCCACGGCGAGTCCAATCTGTGCGCCAATCCGCAGCTTGTGCTCGTGGCGTCCACGCAGCACCACATCGTCGGTCGCCGTCCTGAGGACCTGCGCGGCGATCAGGCCCATCCTCCCGTCGCCCAGTACGGCGGCACGGGTGGTCCGGGTGATCTCGACCTGCTCCAGGATCCGGCACGCGGCCGCCACGGGTTCGACGAACACGGCCGTCTGGTCGTCGATCGCCTCGGGCACTTCATGCAGGTTCGCCGCGGGAAGGCAGAGCAGGTCCGCGAAGGCGCCATCGCGCTGACGGATGCCAAGGACCGTTCGTGATGGACAGTGCTCCTTCACGCCGGCGGTGCACCACTCGCAGGCGCCACATCCCACGTTGATCTCCCCGACGACGCGCTTGCCGATCCACCGCTGGTCGGCTTGCGGCGCCCGTTCCACCACGCCCACGAACTCGTGTCCCGGCGTGCCTCGAAAACCGGCATACCCCTCGAGGAGCTGAAGATCGGTCCCGCAGATTCCCGCCATGCTCACGCGGATCCGGCATTCGGAGGGGCTGATCGGAGGTGCGACCTCAGCGATCCCGAGGCGGCCCGGGCCGTCGATGATGAGCGTTCGCATGACACTCTCGCGCGTCCGCTGGACGATTGTGGCGTTTTCGAGGCGGCCCTGTCGACCGAGGCGCGAATCTCGTTCAATCGGCCGCGGTCTATCTCCGGTGCGAACAGCTTGCCGGACGGTCCGTCGCACAGCGCGACGTCGAGGCTCTCCGCGCCGCTTCGCTTGACCGCGGCCGCCGTCTCCTGTAAGCTTCCGGCTCTGCGCGATATCGGACATCTATATCGTCTATCGTCACCCGCGCAAGCGGACGCGTCATGCCCAGACAGACCGAACTGCTCAAAGGCACCCTCGATCTCCTCATCCTGAAGACGCTCGCGCTCGAACCACGGCACGGCGTCGGCGTGGCCGATCGCATCGCGCAGATCACCGGCGGCACCTTCCGGGTGAAGCCGGGATCGCTCTTCCCCGCCCTGCACCGGCTGGAGCAGGAGGGCTTCATCCGGGGCGGCTGGAGCACGACGCCGGAGGGTCACCGCGCGAAGTACTACCGCGTCACGCCGGCGGGCCATCGGCAGCTGGCGGCCGAGAAAGAGCAATGGGCACGGATAGCGGTCGCCATCGGACAGATTCTCGAAGCGGAGTGAGCCATGCCGCTGCTGCCACGGATCCGCAGTCTCTGGAACACGCTGGCGCACAGGGACCGGCTCGATCTCGAGCTGGACGACGAGCTGCGCGCGGCCGTCGAGACCTTGGCGGCGCGGTTCGTCCGCGAGGGACTCGATCCGCAGTCGGCCCGGCGAGCCGCCGCGCGCCAGCTCGGCGGCGTGGAGCGCGTGCGTGACGAGGTGCGCGCGACGCGCATCGGCGCCGGCCTCGACGCGTTCCTTCTCGACCTGCGCTACGCGTGGCGCGGGCTGCGCAAGGCGCCGTGGCTCACCGCGGTCGTCACGATCACGCTGGCGCTCGGCATCGGCGCGAACACGGCGATCTTCAGCGTCGTCCACGCGATGCTGCTCAAGCCGCTGCCGTACCGCGAGGCCGATCGGCTCGCGTTCATCTGGCTCGATCGCACCAGTACGAGCGCGACGATGAGCGGGCTCGGCTACCCGCGCGGTCCGATGTCCGGCCCCGATCTCCGCGACCTCCGCGAGCGCACGCGCACGTTCGACGCGTTCGGCGGTATCTGGGCAAGTGGCACGATCGCGCTCACCGAGGGCGGCGAGCCCGAACAGCTCCGGGGCGCGCTCGTGACGACGAACTTCTTCGACGTACTGGGCGTCACTCCGGCGCTCGGCCGGAGCTTCCGGCCGGAGGACGCCACCGCCGACGGCACGCAGGCCATCGTGATCGGCTGGGAGCTGTTCCTGCGCCGGTTCGGCGGCGATCCGACGGCAATCGGCCGGCGGATCAAGGTGAACGACAATTTCGCGACGATCGTCGGCGTGCTGCCGCGCGACTTCCGGCTGCTCCTGCCGACGGATGCCGCCGTTCCCGATCGACTCCAGGCGTTCGCGCCCTTCTGGCCCGACCTCGAAGGCGGACCCCGCCGCAACCTCTTCCTGCGCGTCGTCGGGCGCATGCGGCCAGGCGTCACGATCGACCAGGCGCGCGACGACGTCGCCGAGGTGTCGCAGGTTGTGACCCGCGAACTGGGTTCGCAGCGTTCCTTCACTGCAATTGCGCTCCAGGACGATGGCGTGCGGGAGATCCGCGGGCCGCTGCTGGCGCTCTTC
>DATIEW010000107.1:0-2070 GCA_035455585.1 Vicinamibacterales bacterium
CTACACCCGCGGCCTGATGGGCTCGATCCCGGTGATCGGGCACGATCTGGACCGGCTGATTCAGATCGAGGGCACGATGCCGCGCCTCACCGAGATCCCGCCGGGCTGTCCATTCCATCCGCGCTGCCCCGAGATGTTCGAGCGCTGCCGGCACGAACGGCCGGAGCTGATGCCGGCCGCGGGCTCGGCCGCGGCCTGCTGGCTGCACGCCGACCCGGCGTGACGCCCGGGCGATGGCGCTAGTGTCGGATCAGGCCAATCAGACAGAGCGCCCGTTGTTGCGGGTCGACAGCCTGACCAAGCATTTCGACGTCTCGCCGCCGCTTTTGAGCCGCGTGCTCGGCGGGGGCGGCCGCGCCATCCTCAAGGCGGTCGACGGCGTCAGCTTCGCGATCCCGCGCGGCCGGACCTTCAGCCTGGTCGGCGAATCGGGCTGCGGCAAGTCGACGGTGGCACGGCTGGTGGTCGGGCTCTACCAGCCCACCGGTGGCACCGTCGAGTTCGACGGCGTCGACATCGCGCGCCTGCGGACGCGCCGCGCCATGGCCCCGGTGCGCCGGCGCATGCAGATGATCTTCCAGGATCCGTACGCCAGCCTGAACCCGCGCTGGCGGGTCGTCGACATCATCGCCGAGCCGCTCCGCGTACATCGGCTGCTCGATGATGAGCGGGCGGTCGTGCGCCGGGTCGGCGAGCTCCTGGAGCACGTTCGGCTCAGCCCCCGCGATGGCGAAAAATTTCCCCACGAGTTTTCCGGCGGCCAGCGCCAGCGCATTTCGGTGGCGCGGGCGCTCGCCAGCAATCCGGACTTTTTGGTCTGCGACGAGCCGACCTCGGCGCTCGACGTCTCGGTGCAGGCGCAGATCCTCAACTTGATGAGGGATCTACAGCACGAGCTCGGTCTGTCCTACCTGTTCATCAGCCACGATCTCGCCGTGGTCTACCATATCTCCGACTACCTGGGCGTCATGTATCTGGGGCGGCTGGTGGAGTGGGGACCGGCGCGCGAGGTGTTCCGAAAGCCGCGGCATCCGTACACCCGGATGCTGCTGGATGCGATCCCGGACCTCGAGATGAGCGGGCGCCGCCGGATCCCGGTGGCAGGCGAGGTGCCGAGCCCGATCAGTCCGCCGCCGGGCTGCCATTTCCACCCACGCTGCCCGTTCGCCAAGGAGCGCTGCCGCATTGAGACGCCGCGGCCGATCACCGCCGGCTCGAGCGAGGTGCGCTGCCACGCGGTCGACGAGGGCCGGCTCGACGAGCAGGCAATGCGCGCGCAGCTGGCGGCCCAATCCTGACGATCGACCGGCGCCGTCAACGGGGGACGGCCCGGCTCGCGGACCGCAGGTGGCTCCGGAGCACGAGAAACTCGCCGGGACCTCCGACACCGACGGATGCACCCCCGGCGTGACGAAGCCGTCCCGGCTCGCCGCCGGCGCGACACATCGAAAGCTGCGGGGAGAAGGGTCAGGAGCGCAGGCAGCCTCCTGCAAGGGCGGCTACAAGGATTTCCGTGGCGTGGCCTGCACCGTGGGCTCCCGCAGCTTACGGAATACAGTGACGCAATGGGTCGAGGCGGGTGAGTCATCGTAGGGCTGGTCGAGCCGGAACGCCCCGTACCAGGCGAACGGCTCCACGGCCGCAGAGAGGCGTGCCGTCGCGGCGAGAAAGGGCGGCGTCGCGAAGGATTCGACCGTGCGGTGCCGATGCTCCATCCGGGTGCCATTGTCGTCGACGCGGACGACGATCTCGACGTCGGCGGTTTGCGTCAGCGTGTGGGTCCGCACATCCGTGGCCCAGTCGAGCATGACCTTGCAGCCATCTCGCTCGCCCTCGTAGTGGAAGGGACCGTAGTCGATCAGGCCGGTGTCGCGCTGGTGACTCTGTCCGATGACATACAGCCCGTCGGGCACGAGGCTCGTGGCCACTGCCTGGAAATGGCGGACGAAGTCGTCGATCGAGTGCAGGCCATCGATCGAGTCGAACAGACAGCAGGCGAGGTCGACCGGCTCTGGCAGCTCGAAATCGCGCATGTCGCCGGCAATCCACTGCACGGCGGCCCCTTCGTTT
>DATIEW010000108.1:0-2661 GCA_035455585.1 Vicinamibacterales bacterium
GAGAATCCGCCCGTGATCCCGCTCGAGTATGTTTTCGAGGTCGGGGGGCAGAGCCTCGTGATCCGCGGCGAGCCGGTGACGGTCGACGATCTCCCCAATCCCGCGCTGCGCCGGCGGCTCACGATCATCGCCCCGGTTTCGTTGCGGTTCATCGCGGGTGTGCAGCTGTTCTCGCCCGGTGCGGCACGGACGGTGGTGGTGGAAGTCACCGCCGCGCGCGCGGGCGCGGCCGGCACGTTACATCTCGACACGCCGGCCGGCTGGACCGTCACGCCCGGCCCGCAACGGTTTCGCCTCGGCGTGCCGGGCGAGCACGCGCGGTTCACGTTCACGGTGATGGCCCCGCCGCGGCCCATGACGGCGCCACTCGGCGCGAGCGTGGAGATCAATGGCCGGCGCTTCGCCCAGCAACGCGTGGAGGTCCGCTACGATCACTTGCCGCTTCAGCTCCTGCAGCCGCTCGCGCGTGCCAAGGTCCTGGTCCTGGATCTGGCGACTCGCGGTCACCGCGTCGGGTACCTACCCGGCGCGGGGGATGAACTGCCCGCAGCGTTGGAGCAGATGGGGTATGCCGTCACGTCGCTGACCGGCGCCGATCTGACGCCGGAGCGCCTCCGCGGCCTCGACGCCGTCGTGATCGGCGTCCGAGCGTTCAACGTGAGGACGGATCTCGCCGAGCGCCTGGCCACTCTCTTCGCGTACGTCGAGGCCGGCGGCACCGTCGTCGCGCAGTACAACACGCTGGACCGGCTTCGTGAGGCCTGGCTGGCGCCGTTTCAGCTTCGCCTGTCACGCGACCGTGTGACCGATGAGCACGCGCCGGTCACCATCCTGGCCCCCGAGCATCCCGCGCTCACGGCACCGAATCAGATCACGCCGGCCGACTTCGACGGCTGGGTGCAGGAGCGTGGTCTCTACTTCCCGGACCGCTGGGACCAGCGCTTCACCCCGATCCTCGCGTGCAGCGACCCGGGCGAAGCGCCGCTGAACGGGGGGGTGCTCGTCGCGCGGCACGGAAACGGCTACTTCGTCTACACGAGCCTCGCGTGGTTCCGGCAGCTCCCCGAAGGCGTTTCCGGCGCCTACCGGCTGTTCGCGAATCTCGTCTCGCTCGGCAAGTGACGTCCCCGCCGCGACCTGACAGGCACTCCGAGACGGAGTCGCCGGACGTTCCGGGCTTCGGCACGTGGCGCGCCGTCTACCTCTTCGTCTTCGGCTGGTTCATTCTCGTTGTTGCCTTGCTGACCGTGTTCACGGCGATGTTCGCGTGAACCTCGCCGACTGGGTCGTGCTCCTCGCCACGATCGTGGGCATCGCCGCGTATGGCGCCTGGCGCACGCGCCAGGTGCGCAACCTCAACACCTACCTGCGCGGCAAGCCGTCCACGGGCTGGGGCACCATCGGCCTCAGCGTGATGGCCACGCAGGCGAGCGCGATCACGTACCTGTCGATTCCGGGCCAGGGCTTCGAAAGCGGCATCGGCTTCGTGCAGAACTATTTCGGGCTGCCGCTGGCGCTCATCATCGTGTGCGCGGTGTTCCTGCCCATGTACCGGCGGCTCAACGTCTACACGGCCTACCAGTTCCTCGCTGAGCGCTTCGACGAGAAGACGCGCCTGCTCGGTGCCGGTCTCTTCCTGCTGCAGCGCGGTCTCGCGGCGGGGGTAACCATCTACGCGCCGGCGATCATCGTCTCCACGGTGCTGGGCTGGCCGCTCGATCCGGTCATCGTCGCCACGGGGCTCCTCGTGATCGCCTACACGGTCACCGGTGGCAGCGAGGCCGTCGCGCTCACGCACCGGTGGCAGATGGCGGTGATCGCCGCCGGCATGGTGACGGCGCTGATCCTGTTGATCCTGCGCCTGCCCGACGGGCTCCACTTCACCGGCAGCGTCGCGGCGGCCGGTGCGCTCGGCAAGCTGCACGCGGTGGACTTTTCACTGGATCCGAGCCGCCGCTACACGGTGTGGACCGGCCTGTTCGGCGGCCTCTTCCTCTCGCTCTCGTACTTCGGGACGGATCAGTCGCAGGTGCAGCGTTACATCGGCGGCCCCTCGCTGCGCGAGGGCCGCCTGGGTCTCCTGTTCAACGCGGTGCTGAAGATCCCGATGCAGTTCGTCATCCTGATGGTGGGCGCGCTCCTGTTTGTCTTCTACCAGTTCGCGCCCCACCCGGTCTTCTTCAATCAGGCGGAGTGGCGCCGCCACGCGCAGGACGGTCGCTTTCGCGCCATCGAAGCCGAGCACGCGCAGGCACTCGCACAGAGCCAGTCGGCCATTCGCGCCTGGGTGCAGGCGCGCGCTTCGGACGATGCCGCACGGGAAGCGACCGCCCGGGCGGCCATGGTCGCGGCCAGCGATCGTGCCCAGGCCATCCGCGCCGAGGCCAGGGCCGCCCTGCTCGCGGCAGATCCGCGCGCCAAGATCAAGGACTCCGATTACGTCTTCATCACATTCATCGTGACGCAGCTGCCGCCCGGGGCGGTCGGTCTGCTGCTCGCCGTGATGTTCGCGGCCGCGTTATCGTCGAAGGCCTCGGAGCTGTCCGCGCTGGGAACCACGACCACGATCGACTTCTGGCGCCATTTCCGCCCGCTCGCCGCAGCCGACGAGGCGCGCAACATGCGCGTGGCGCGACGCTTCACCGCGCTGTGGGGGATCTT
>DATIEW010000109.1:0-2953 GCA_035455585.1 Vicinamibacterales bacterium
TGGCGTTCGTCTGTGGTCCGACGAGCTTCGTGGAAACGGTTGCGGCCGGCCTGGTGGGGCTCGGCTACGTGCCGGGACGCATCAAGACCGAGCGGTTCGGAGCGACGGGAGGACGCTGATGGAGGCGCTCGACGGCAACGCGATCGGCGGAATGCTGTACCACGTCTTCGGCGGCGAGATGACAATGGCGCAAGCGGAGTGCGGCCGTTGCGGGGCGCGCGGCCCGCTGGCCGAGTGCGAGGTCTATCTCGGCGGCCCGGGCGTCGTCGTCCGCTGCCGCGTCTGCCACACCATCGTGATGGTGCTCGTCGAGGTGCGCGAGATGATGTGCGTCGACCTCGGCGGGCTGAGCGCGCTCGAGCTCCCAGCCTGGCGCTAGGGCAGCCGCCAGGTCGTGCTCACGGTGTGGACGTCGACGAGGGCGGCAACGGATCGTCGATCGACGGTTCGAGATCGAGTTCCTCGATGCCGGCGTGGAGACGTTCGCGTTCACGTTCCGCTGACGCCTTCGCCCTCAATCAGCTCAGGAACCGGGCGCCGTATGGCGTGCTCAGCAATTTCGGAGGGACCTACGCCATGAGACGGATCACCTTTTTCTTGGTTGGAGTTGTAGCGATGGCCGGCGTGATCGTCTGCATGGCCCCCCTATCTGGACAGGCCGATAGAGAGGTCGCCCCGACGGAGGGCCCGCCACAGGCTGGTGCGGTTGCTAAGTCGGGGGACGACCTGGCGAGCCGGCTTGCTCGGCGCGAGGTCCAGCGCTCGCCGTCATCGATTCCAGGTCGCGAGATCGTGCAGGTGGAGACGTTGATTCCGGCGGGAGTCGAGTCCGGATGGCACGTTCATCCAGGAGAAGAGGTCGGCTACATCATCGCCGGCCAGGTCGAGATGATGGTACAGGGACGTGCCACCGTAGTACTGCACGCAGGGGAAGGATTCCTCATCCCCCCGCGAACCCCCCATAATGCGCGCGACCTCGGCCCGGAAACCGGCCGGATGCTGTCCACTTATATCGTCGAGACAGGTCAGCCGATCGCGACGTTCGTGGACCAACCCGTTCAGAGGTAGGGCGTTCCCTCAATACCCCACACCGCGCTAGGGCATTCATGTCACTTCGGACTGGCAGGGGGACAGTAATGTTCACACGAATTCAGTCGGATCGACGCCGTTTCCTGGGAACTGCAGTTTGCGCGGCTGCCGCGGTCGTGCTCCCAAGGATCGGTTCGACAAAGGCGAACCAAGTGGATCCGATGAAGCCAGGCACGAGCCCGTCGCTCGGCTCCCTGAAGCAGATCGACGCCGAGTTTCTGAACGTGGGCTATGCCGAGGTTGGGCGGAGCAGCGGTCCACCCGTCATTCTGCTGCACGGCTGGCCGTACGACATTCACAGCTATGTGGACGTCGCGCCTCTGCTCGGATCGGCGGGCTACAGGGTACTCGTTCCGTATCTGCGGGGTTACGGCACGACGCGGTTTCTTTCAAGGGAGACGCCGCGGAATGGCCAGCAGTCGGCGATCGCCGTCGACGTGATCGCGTTGATGGATGCGCTCCGAATCGAGAAGGCGATCGTCGCCGGTTGCGACTGGGGCGCGCGAACCGCCAACATTGTCGCGGCGCTTTGGCCGGCACGCTGCAAAGCCCTCGTCTCGGTGAGCGGCTACCTGATCGGCAGCCGAGACGCCAACAGGATGCCGTTGCCACCGAAGGCGGAGCACGAATGGTGGTACCAGTTCTACTTCGCCACGGAACGCGGCCGCGCGGGCTACGAGGCATATCGGCGCGATTTTGCGAAGCTCATCTGGCGGCTCGCTTCGCCGCGCTGGAACTTCGATGACGCGACGTTCGATCGTAGCGCCGCGTCCTTCGAGAACCCGGATCATGTCGACATCGTGATCCACAACTATCGCTGGCGGCTCGGTCTGGCTGAAGGCGAACCGAAGTATGACGAGCTGGAGGAGCGGCTTGCGAACGGCCCGGTCATCACCGTGCCCACGATTACCCTCGAAGGCGATGCCAATGGCGCGCCACACCCGCATCCCAGTTCCTATGCCAAGAAGTTCGTCGGCAAGTATACGCACCGCGACATAAAGGGCGGCATCGGGCACAACTTGCCTCAAGAAGCGCCGCAAGCCTTCGCCCAGGCTGTCGTGGAAGTCGACGGGCATTGAGCCCGATCGCGTGGAGCGGAGTGGTGCCCCGCCGGCCCGGCGCCCCGGTCAGTCCCACATCACGTCGAAGAGCGCACCGCCGAGCGTCGGGAAGACGTAGTGCATCGCGGCGAGGTCCTGCCGCGTGAGACCGCCCCGCATGGCGACGGCGGCGATGTGGCTGAGGTCTTCGGCCTCGGGGCCGAGGATGTGGACCCCGAGCAGCCGGCCGCTTCCCTCCTCGGCGACCACCTTCACCAGCCTCTCGGTCTCGCCCCGGACGTCGGCGGCGTCGTTGGACTCGAACGGGGCCCGGCTCACCGTGACGCGCAGCCCCCGGCGGCGCGCCTCGGCCTCGGTGAGACCGACCTGGGCGAGCGACGGCAGGGTAAAGACGTTGCTCGGGAAGATCGAGTAGTCCGCGCGGCGGCGGTTCCCCTGCAGCGCGTTCTCCGCCGCGAGCCGGCCCTCGTACCAGGCGACGGGCGTGTGCTGGTGGGAGCCTCCGGCGTCGCCGGCGGCGTAGACGTGAGGGGCGGTGGTCGACTGCTTGTACTCGTTCGTCTTGACGGCGCCGCGCTCGAGCGCCACGCCGGCGGCCTCCAAGCCGAGGCCCGCCGTGTTGGGCGGCCGGCCGGTGGCCACCAGGACCACGTCGGCGGGGAAGCGCCGGGACGCCCCGCCGACCTCAGCCTCGACCGTCCGGGCGGGGCCGATCCGGCGGACCCGCGCCCCGGTGTGGAACTCCATGCCGGCCTCGCCGCCGAGCTTGACCAGCGCATCGCGCAGCTCGGCGTCCACCCCCG
>DATIEW010000110.1:0-4695 GCA_035455585.1 Vicinamibacterales bacterium
CAACTCCTCCGTCCAGTGCAGCGCGGCCCGGAGGGTCCCGGACCGGTCGCCGCGCCGGAGCATCAGGAACCGGCCGTCGCGCGTGATGTCGTAGTTGGGGATGCTGATGCCCTGGCCGAATTCGTACTCGTCGGCGAAGAGCCGCTGCGGCGTGCCAATGATCGGCTCGGTACTGCGCCCGTCGAAGGGCACCGCCACGATGCGTCCTCCGCTGCGATAGCAGACCTCCATGGTCGCGGGATTCCATCGCGGCTGGGCGCCGCCGCCGGCCGACACCTGAAACGCCCGGTCGAGCTCCGGGTATCGGCGCACGAATATCTCCGCTGTGCCGGACGCATTCGACTGATACAACAGCCACCGGCCATCGGGCGAGAGTTGCGGGCCGCCTTCATAGGCGCGCGTGTCGATGAGTGCCCGCGGCTCGAACGTCCCGGTGAGCGACATCAGAAAGATGTCGCCGGCGGTGTCAGGCTGCGCCCGCACCACCAGTACGGAATCGGCGTCGGGGCCGGCGGCGCTTGGATAATCGCTGGCGCCGCCGTGCGGCAACACGCCCTCCCTGCCGCTGCCGTCCGCGGCGATCCAGGTCGGCACATTGAAACGGCGGAAGAGCACGCGCTCGCCATCGGTCATCCACGTCGCAAAGCTGATCCCCAGCGCCGGGGTCGTCAGGCGCATGTGGGTCCCACGCGCCAGATCGAGCGCCTCGATGACCGTTGCGTCGCTCTCCACGAGCACCCGGCGGCCGTCTGGTGACACGCGCGGGTTCGTGTAGCCGGCAGGCGGCAGATCGAGACTCGTGGCGGCGCCATCTCGAGTGACCGACACCAGCCGATTCGTGTTGTAGTCAGCCGGGGCATACAGCAGGGTGCCGGCTGTGGAAAGACGGAAGGTGAGTCCGCCGGCGGACTGCTGGCCGATGACGCCGGCGGGGATGACCGGAACGGCCGGCCCCGTGACGCGGGGTACCGCCGGATCCAGCGGCACCGCCAGCATTACGCCATCCCGCGAGAACAGCAGGTGCCCCGTCGGCGACCACACCGGCGTATTCGCCCGCTCGACGAGCACGATGCGCGCGCCGCCCGCGACGGGTACGGCTTCGACGCGCTCGCCTCCGGCGTCTGACGTCATGCTCGCAAAGACCGCGGTGCGGCCGCCGGGCAGTACCATCGACATGCCATGCAGGACCTCGCGCCGGGCGGCACCCAGGGTCGTCAGGGCGCGAGTCCTCGGAGCGTCGCCGTCCTTGTCACCAGGGGCCGCGATCCAGAGCGCGCCGGCGCGAGTGAAGACCACGCCCTCGGAGCTCCACGCGAGCACGCTGGTCGTGTCTGCGCCGGTCGCAATCAGGGTGCGCTGCTCGTCGGCCAGCGAGATACGCATGACCTCGCCGCCGTTGGTGATCACCGTCACGCTGGTGCCATCCGGCGAAAACGTCACGCCGTTCACGCCGAGCGTGTCGGGAATCTCCCTGGCTTCCGCGCGGTCCAGAGACCGGATGAACAGCCGGCGGGCATTGTCCCTGACGCCGATCATCGCGATGGTGCGGCCGTCGGGGGAAATGGAGTAGCCGCCGTTGAGGAGCCGCACGAATTCCACGTCGGGCGGCGATCCGATGTCGAGGTACGTCACCGCGTTCGATGACGCGGTAGCGCCGCGACCGGCGCTGAGGTACGTCCAGCCGGCCACGGCGACGGCCAGGGCGGCGATGGCCCACGGCAGCGCGCGTTGCCAGCCGGGGGCGACCGGCGTGGCCGGCGCGTCGGCGGACGATGCCCGTGTCGGATCGGAATCCAGGGCGGCCGGGTCGTCGAGAATCAGCCGTGCCTCGCCGATATCGCGCAATCGCTTCTTCGGGTCCTTCTCGAGGCATCGTGCGATCAAGTCCCGCACACGGCGCGGCGTCGCCGCCGGCAGCGTGCCCAGATCGATCGGCCGCGTCATCACGTGGGCCAGCGTCTCGGGGATCGTGTCGGCCAGGAAGAGGTGCTGGCCGCTCAGCATCTCGTGCAGCACGACGCCGAACGCCCAGATGTCCGCGCGCTTGTCCATGGGCTTGCCCTTGGCCTGCTCCGGCGCCATGTAGGCCGCGGTGCCGAGGATCATGCCCATCTGGGTCATGCGTGCCGTCATCGTCGGCGAATTGATGGGGTCCTGGGGGGCCGAGGTCGCCGGGTCCATGGCTTTCGCCAATCCGAAGTCCAACACCTTGACCGTGCCATCGGCGCGGACCTTGATGTTCTGCGGCTTGAGGTCGCGATGGATGATGCCGGCCTCGTGTGCGGCCTCGAGGGCCTCGGCGATCTGTCTGGCGATTGGCAGCGCGTCGGACAGCGGCATGCCCGTGGGGTCGTAGGGCGTGGCTTTAGCCGCGCCGATCACCGCTGACAGATCTTCGCCTTCGACCAGTTCCATCACGAGCGCGGTGAAGTCAGCCGTCTTCTCGAGCCCGTAGATGGCCGCGATGTTCGGGTGATTGAGCGCGGCCAGCACTTCGGCCTCACGCTGGAACCGGGCCAGGCGATCCGCGTCGGCGGCCATCGACGCGGGCAACACCTTGATCGCAACCGATCGCTTCAGATGGCTGTCGGTGGCGCGGTATACCTCCCCCATACCGCCGGCGCCGAGGGGCGCGACGATTTCGTAAGGTCCGAGCTTGGTGCCGATGGCGAGGCTCACGGGACCACCTGACGCAGCATCGTGCGTCTACTTCAGGCCCTTCACGAGGAACAGATCCGAGTTGGTCACGCCATAGCCGTAGACGTACCCGCTCGCGTCCGGTGTGAGCAGGAGCTGGCCGATTGCATTGGTGCCCGGCATGGGCATGATCGTCCGCACCGGCGTCCGCGCGCCAGTGGCCAGATCCACGCGAAGGATCTGCACGCCGCCCTCGCCGACCGCCCGGCGCACCAGCAGGTTCAGGCCGCTCGCCGCGAACCGGACCGCGCCGTCGCCGGGTTCGATGCCGCGCACCGTCTCGGGCGCGCCTCGTGTGGCATCGATAGGGAACAACCTGCGCCGGCCGTCGGCATCGCGCGCCAGAACTCTCGTGCCATCCGGCGTCAGGAGCAGTCCGCTGACGCCCTCCGGCGTCACCGGCGTCGCGGCTCCGCCGTCGAGCGATTGCACAAACGTGCGGTTCGGCCGATCCGGTTCGAATCCAATGAAGGCGAACCGCTTGCCGTCAGGCAGAAACGCCGCCAGCACATGGGAGATGCTGTCCGATGTCAGCACACGCGACTGTCCGGCTCCCGTCGGAGTGAGGAGCAGTTGCATCGGCGTGGGATCGAGCTTCTGGACGATGGCCTGCTTGCCGTCGGCCGACATGTCGAGCGCCTCACCCATGCCGAGCCGGACGGCCGGCGCGCCATCCGTCGAGCGGAGGAACGCACCGTAGCCCGGACCTCCGCCCTCGCCTTCCTCGGTGAAGAGCAGCGTCCGGCCGTCATCGGACAGCGCCGCGGGCTGCGACCAGTCGAGCCAGGACAGGTCGCGCGGCTCCTTGTCGCCGGGCGCGAACCCCACCATCCCGCGACGCGCGTTGTGATGCGAGAGCAGCACGTCGCCGTTGGCCGCGATGTCGCCCAGGATCATGGTGCCCGGGACGCGCAGCAGCGTCCGTACCTGGCCGTCCGGCGTGGCGGCCATCAGCGCGCGCCACAGCCCCTTTGACGCGCACGTGAACCACACCTCGCGATCGCCGGGCGCCCACCCGATGCCCTGCGCGCTCTCGCACTCCACGGGCAGTGCCACCTTCGCTCCTGACGCATCGACGATGGACACGCTGCCGCGGTCGTCACCGAGCAACGGCTGATCGAGGAACGCCACGCGGCGCCCGTCTCTCGACACACTCAACTGGCTGATCCAGCCCGTGGTTTCGTAGACCACCTTCCCGATAGGGAACTCGAGCTGGTACTGGCCGTTGACGACGTGGGACACCGCCAGATCTGATCCATCCGGCAGCCAGTCGGCATACTGCACGTTCTCGAGGAGATCGCGGGAGGCGCCGCCGGAGAGCGGCGCCCGTGAGAGCGTGCCTGGCCGTGCATAGCCCGAGATGCCGCGCCGGTTGGACACGAGCGCCAGCTCGCCCTTGTCCGAGATCGACACGACATCGGCATTGCGGTACGGCAGCGCCATCGATTCCGGGCTCTCGCCTCGCGTGGAGTAGAGCTGCAGCGGCGTATTATCCCAGCGCGCGGAGTACACGAATGTGGTGCCGCCGGGCGCCATGCGGGCGGAATCGATGGGACCGCGGCGGTAGGTCAGCCGCTGGAACTCGGTGACGGTCGGCGGTTCCCCGCCCGACAGGCCCCGTCCCGTCAGGAAGGCAGCTGCTCCGACAACCAGGACCGCGGCGCCTGCCACCAGCATCGGCACGCGTCGCGCCGGCGGTGCGCCGGCGACCGCGCGGGCGGCGATCGACGCCGCGCTTTGGCTCGACGCGCCGGACAGGGCCTCGAGGGCAATCGCCAGGTCGTGTGCCGAATGGAATCGATCGTTCGGATCCTTCTCCAGGCAGCGCCGGACGATGCGGTCGAGTGATGACGGCAGATTCGGGCTGATGTCCGAGAACTCGGGAGGGTCCTCCTTGAGGATCGCGTTCATCGTCTCGACGAGCGAGTCGCCGCTGAAGGCCCGCCGGCCCGTGAGCATTTCGTAGAGGATGGCCCCGAACGAGAAGATGTCCGTCCG
>DATIEW010000111.1:0-3731 GCA_035455585.1 Vicinamibacterales bacterium
GCCATCCACTTCGATGCCGCGCGCGTCGAGGCGGCGCTCGGCCGCTTCCCGGCGGCGCGCGACCGCGTCCGGGCGGGCCTCGAGCTCGAGCCGGACTCCTTCTACGGCCACTTCGTCAGCGGTCTCGTCGAGCAGGCAGCAGGGAATCCCGCAGGGGCCCTGGCCGGTTTCGAGCGCGCCGTCGCGCTCAACGAGGGGATGGCGCCGGCACACTTCGAGCTCGGCGCGCTGGCCGAGTCCGCGGGCAATCGCGACGATGCGCTGCGGCACTACAGACGCGCTGTCGAATCAGACGTCACGTTCGAGGCGGCGAGAGCTGCCGTCGAGCGCCTCAGCCCCGTGGCACCGCGCAAGTCTCCGGGGCGGCCTCGATGACGCGGCGGAAGGAGCAACGCGTCGAAGTGCGGCGGGCCCGTCTCCCGGGTGGATTCAGCTGGCGCCCGCTGCGCACCGTGGCGCTCGGCGGTGTGCTTCTGGCCGTTGCTGCGGGCGCAGCCCTGTGGGCGGGTCTGTTGAGGACTCGATCGTTCGAGGGCGTCGACCTCGGCCGCCTGCCCTTCGGGGTGTCTCAGCGTAACCTGAACGTGCTGGTCGTCACGCTCGATACGACGCGAGCCGATCGGCTCGGCCCCTACGGATTCACGGGCGTGCAGACCCCGGTCCTCGATCGGCTCGCCCGCGAGGGCGTCGTCTTCGAGCAGGCGGCGTCCGCGGCGCCGTTGACGCAGCCCTCGCACGCCACGTTGTTCACGAGCCGGCTGCCTCCCGCCCACGGCGTCCGCGACAACGGCGCCGCCGCGCTGGCCGAAGAGGAAGTCACACTTGCCGAAACGTTGAAGGAGGCAGGCGCCAGGACCGGAGCCTTCATCGGGGCGTACGTGCTCGACTCCCGGTGGGGGTTCAATCAGGGATTCGACACGTACGTCGACGACTTCGACCTGTCGCAGTATCGGGCCATATCGCTCGGCGGGATCGAGCGCCGCGCCTCGGACGTCGTCGATTCCGCGCTCGAGTGGTTTCGAAAAGGTGGTAACACCCGCTTCTTCGCCTGGCTGCATTTCTACGACGCGCACGCGCCCTACAGTCCTCCGGAGCCGTTCCGGACATCTTACGCCGGTCGCGGCTATGCCGGCGAGATCGCTTTCATGGATGCTCAGCTCGGACGGGTCATCGCCGAACTCGAGTCGCGCGGCCTCTTCGATCGCACCATCGTCGTTGTCGTCGGCGACCATGGCGAGAGCCTCGGCGAGCACGGTGAGGGCGCGCACGGGTTCTTCCTGTACGAGGGTGTGATCCGCGTGCCGTTGATCGTGCGGACGCCCTTTCCGGCGACGCGGGGGCGGCGCGTCCAGGAGCTCGTGCGGACGGTCGACGTCATGCCAACCGTTCTGGATCTACTCGGGATGCCGCCGGTCCACACGGCGGTCGGCCGCAGCCTGGCCGGCGCCATGGTGGGCGGGCTCGCCGGCGACGGCGCCGAGGCGTACTCGGAGTCCGTCTACCCGCTGAACCAGTTCGGCTGGAGTGACCTGCAGGCCTTGCGCACCGGCCGCTACAAGTACATCGACGCGCCGCGCCCCGAGCTCTACGACCTCGAGAACGACCCGGCGGAGACGAAGAATCTGTACGACGAGCAGCGCCGTCTGGCGGAGAACATGCGTCAGAGGCTGTCGGAGATTCACGGCGTCGCCACGGCTGGCGCCGTCGAGACGGCGACGATTGACGTCGATCCGGACACGCGGGCGCGGCTGGCCGCGCTGGGCTACATCGGCACGTTCGTCGGTGCCTCTGCCGGGAGCGTCGAGACGAGCTCGCTGGCGGACCCGAAGGACAAGATCGAGGTCTTCAATCAGATCAACCGCGCCAGCGAGCTGTCGAAGCACGAGAACCGCGGGCAGGAAGCAATCGATATCCTGGACCAGGTGGTGGCCGCCGATCCGACGGTTATCGCCGCCTGGTTCATGCTCGGCAACGAGTACGTGCGTCTCGGTCAGCTCGAACGCGGGATAGCCCAGTACCGGCGCGCGCTCGAGTTGAAGCCGGACTACGACCTCGCCGTCACGAACATCGCGAACACCTATCGGCGGATGGGACGCGACGAGGATGCGGCTGCCGGGTACGAGCGTCTCCTCCAGGTGAGCCCGCGCAACGCCCAGGCGAGGTTCCAGCTCGCGCAGATCCGTGCCGAGCAGGACCGTCTGGAGGAGGCGCAGGCGCTGATCGCCGACGCCCTGGCCCTGGAGCCTGACTTCCCGGGCGCGCACAACGTGCTCGGCATCATCAAGTTCAAGCAGGGCGATCCTGCCGGGGCGACCGCCTCGATCCGGTCGGCGCTGGAGCGCAATGCCGACCTCAAGGGCGCCCACTTCAACCTGGCGCTGATCGCGGAGGAGAGAGGCGACTTCGCGGCCGCCATCCGGGAGTACCAACAGGAGATCGAGCGGCACCCCGATCACTACAAGGCGCTGTTCAATCTCGGTCGCGTCTACGGGCAGGTTGGCGATCGGCCCCGGCAGCTCGACGCGTTCCGGCGCGCGATCGAGTCGAACCCCCGCTTCGCGGAGGGCCACCTGTTCCTCGCGAAGCTCTATCTCGATATCGAGGAGAACTTCGACGAGGCCGTGCGGCTGGCCGAGCGCGGCATCGAATTGAACCCCTGGTCCGAGTTCGCGCCGCTCGGACACTACGTGATTGCCGACATCTACAATCGGCGCGGCATGGCTGCCGAAGCCAGGCTCGAAGCCGCGCGGGGCCGTGCCCGGGAACGGGCCATCGAGGAGCGGCGGAAGAGAGCAGCCGGCGCTCGCGGCGCAGAGCACCACTGAAGGAGGAGTATCAGCGGTGATACGATGTCTGGCGTCCGACGGTGTGGCATGCGTCGTCGCCACGCCGTCACGTCTGGTACGGCTACAAGGCAGATCCTGGAGGGAGGGGCTGCGTTGGCTCCTGGACGACGGTCGAGGCGCGTGATTCGGATCGCTGCCGTCACCCTTGTGGCGTGCGGGAGCGCGTGGGCGCAGTCGCTGCCCGACCCGCATCGGATAGACGAGGGGTACGACGGGCGGTTCCGGTTCGTCAGGCTCCGCTGGGATTCGGGGATGGCCTTCGGCCGCCGCGGCATGAGCAATGCCTGGAATCACGACTTCCCCCGCGCCGAACAGAACCTCGCCAGGATCCTCGAATTCGTGACGCTCGTCGACGTGAATCCGGAAGGGCGGATCCTGCGGTTGAGCGACCCGGAGCTGTTCAATCACCCGATCGTGTACATGTGGGAGCCCGGCTTCTGGGTGATGACCGACAACGAAGCACAGCGCTTCCGGGAGTACCTGCTGAAGGGCGGGTTCGCGATCTTCGACGACTTCGAGTACGACCAGTGGAACAACCTCGAGGCGCAGATGCGCCGGGTGCTCCCGGAAGCGCGATGGGTCGAGCTGGACGCGTCGCACAGGGTGTTCGACTCGTTCTTCAGGATGACGGACATCGACTTTCCTCACCCGATGTACGGCATCAAGCCCACCTACTACGGCATCTTCGAGAACAACGACCCCGGGGCGCGGCTCATGGCGATCGCGAATCACAACCACGACGTCGCGGAGTACTGGGAGTTCTCCGCCACGGGGCTGTTTCCGATCGACCTGTCCAACGAGGCCTACAAGCTCGGCGTCAATTACATGATCTACGGCCTGACGCACTGAGCGCAGACCGTCCCGGCGGATGCACTTCGTGGCGCA
>DATIEW010000112.1:0-8309 GCA_035455585.1 Vicinamibacterales bacterium
AGCGGCTCAACCTGTTTCTCCGCTGGATGGTCCGGCGCGACGAGGTCGACCTCGGGGTCTGGACGCGCGTCGCGCCGGCGAAGCTGATCGTGCCGCTCGACACCCACGTCATCCGACTGGGACGCTGCCTGCGGCTGACACGCTACGCCAGCCCGGGGTGGAAAATGGCGGCCGACATCACGGCCTCGCTGCGCCGGCTCGATCCGGCCGATCCAGTCAGGTTCGACTACGCGATCTGTCACGTCGGCATGATGAACGCCTGCGGCTACGGCAGGAAACAGGGAGACTCGGAATGTCCGCTGCGTGGGTTGTGCCGTCCGCGCGCGCGCCGCTGATTCCGGCGCTCGTCGCGGCGGCTGTGCTGATCGCCTGCGCCGGGGCGTCACCCGTCTCGCACCGCGCCGTTTCGCGCGAGTCCCCTTCCGGCGGCGCCGTCGCGTTCGCCGAGCAGCGCGTCCCCTGCGAGGGGGCCTGCTGGTCGCTCCACATCGGCGCGCCGGCCGGCGCCGCCGAGCGCGTGCTGACGCTCGCGGCCGGCGAAACGTGCACCGAGATCGCGTGGACGGCGGACGGGCGCCGCGTCGCGTTCCTGATCGACGGCTACCAGCTCCGTATCTATGACGCGCGGACGCTCAGCCCCGCGGGGCAGGTCAACGTGATCGAGCCCTCCGGCCGCCCGCCCGAGCGCATCGTCCGGGGTGTGACGTTCTCGGAGAACGGACGCGCCGTGACCTTCGACGACTGTCCGCGCGAGCGATCCGGCTGCCGCGCCGGGCTGGCCGCTGTGCCGGTGCCTGTCGGAGAATAGCGCTGTTTCAGACCGCGGGCTCGGCCTGGCGGGGGCGTTGCGCGGTCGTAGATGCGCAGGGTTTCCTGCTCCAACCGGATCACGTCCAGGCCCGCTCTGGACCGGGCGGATGCGCTTCCCGTGGAACGCGTCCATCGGGATACGATGCGTAGTGAACACCCGGCCGATGCGCGCCTTGAGCGCCGGGTCGTACGCGGCGAGTTCCCCTGGCGTCAGTGCTTTTCGAGAAGCCACACGTCGGCTTCGCTCTCGACCACGCCGACGAACAATGTACGACCGTCGGGCGACAGCACGACGTTGTCGGTTATGACCGGCCACTGAGGGCCCGTCGTAATTTCACGGCGCTGGCCCGTGTCGACGTCCAGGATCGCGAGCCCGCGGCCGACGATCGACAGAATTCGGCGGCTGTCCGCAAGCCAGGCGATTCCAAACGCGGCTCCGCTACGCGCCAGCAATCGACCCTGCCGCCGCTCGAGGTCGTAGACCTCTGTACCGACGATCTGCCCGGAATCGCTGTAGACCGGTCCGGCGAGCCGCCGGCCATCGCGTGACCACGCGAGCAGAATCGGCGAACCCTCCTGCACGCGGACCCCTGGCAACACGCTGGCGGGATCGGGCGTCCACGATTTCGCCGGGTCGAACAGGAACGAGTGATAGGTCCCACGCCTGTTCGTGACGATCATGCGGTCACCAGACGGCGAGTAGGTCGGATAGAGGAGCTCGCCATCGGTGCCGGCGGTCACCTGCTGAAGGCCGCTGCCGTCCGGCCGAATCGTCCAGATCTGGTAGGCGCCATTGCGATTGGAATAGAAGGCGATGCGGCTGCCGTCCGGTGACCAGCGCGGCTCCCTGTCCCGGTGGAAGTCATCGGTCAATCGCCGGAGATCGGACCCGTCCGTCCGGGAAATGAAGATGTCCTCCTGTCGCTCACCCTGATTGTTCAACGCGAGCCACTGTCCGTCCGGAGACATGCTCATCGGAATGAGGACGCCAGTCCGGCGCAGAATCTGCCGCGCCTCACCTGTGCGCTCGCGTATTGGATCGAAGGGAACCGCGGCCGGATTGACCGCAGTCCGGCGCGACCTGAAGGCGAGTCGCGTGGCATCGGCGGAGAGGCTTGGCTGCTCCGCGACTGCCTGCACACCGATAGTCACGGGTTCGGGCATGCCCAGAGTCTGTCCGGTCTCGTCGTCGATCGGTATGCGCCAGATGTTCATGGACCCGCCGCGGTCGCTGGCGAAATACAGGTGTCCATCCACCGGCCACGCGGGGCTCCAGTCGATCGCCGCATCGACGAGCACCGGCGCAGGTCGTCCGCCAGCAGCCGGCATGGTGAACAGATCGCGCTGGCCGTCAACCGAGGCCCAGAACGCAATTCGCCGACCCGAAGGAGACCACACCGGCTGGACCGCATCGCCGTCGAAGATTCTGACGGGCGTGCCGCCTGCGGACGCGACTGTCCACACGGCGCTGACCGTCGACCGCCACATGGGAGCGCTCACCAGTTCCGTGCAGAAGGCGATGGATCGCCCGTCCGGCGACCACGCTGGGTGAAAGCCGAAATCCGTGAGGCGCCGAATCGACTCGCCCGTGGCGCCGGCGAGGAAGATTCCCCCGTCCGCATCCACTTCGTGAAACGCGATCATGTTGCCGTCGGGAGAGTACGCCGGCGCGGATTCCTGACGCGAGGTGTCGCCGGCCACGAGCGTCGGGTTTCGACCACCCACGCGCTGGACGTAGATGTCGAGGGACCCGCGCGTGGCGCTCGCGAAAGCGATCGACCGCCCGTCGGGAGAGAGGCTTGGTTCGGATTCCTCCCCGGTGACGTCGGTGATCTGGGTCACCTGCTGCCAGCGGGCTTCGGTGGTACGGCCGGTCCGGGCGATCGACCAGCCGATCACACCGGCGGCGATCAGCGCACCGAGCGCCGTGCAAGCGATGAGCGCCCTCGCGGGCCTGCCGTGGCGCGTACCTGGCCGTGCCCGATCCGCCGCATGCGGCGCTGCGGGCGATGGGAGCCCGGCGATCCATTCGAGCTCGCGTCTCAGGTCCCCTGCACTCTGCCAGCGCTCGTCCGGATTCTTGGCCAGGCACTGTCGAACCAGCCGGTCGAGCGCCGGCGGCGCCATGGGCTGCAGTTCCGTGATCGCGACCGGCTCGTCGCGGAGAATCGAGGAGATGAGGCTTGCCGTACCCGCCGCCTGAAAAGCCTTGCGCGCGGTCACCATCTCGTACAGCGTGGCTCCGAAGGCCCAGATATCGCTGCGCGCATCCGCCTCACCGCCTTCGAGCTGCTCGGGCGCCATGTAGTTGAACGTGCCGGCGATCACGCCTTTGTCGGTCAGCGCACGTGTCGTGGACGGGGGCGTGCCGTCGGCCGCGATGGCAGCGACCGAACGGGCAAGACCGAAGTCGAGCAGTTTGGCGCCGGTCGGCGTCACCATGACGTTGGCGGGCTTCAGATCGCGGTGGATCAGGCCCTTGCGATGGGCGCGATCGAGCGCGTCCGCAATCTGGATTGCCGTTCGGAAGACATCCACCGCCGGCAGCGGACCTCTGAGGAGCCGCGCGGCCAGGGTTTCACCCTCGATGAGCTCCATCACGAAAAAGCTGATGTCGCCGGCCGTTCCGACGTCGTAGAGGGCGCAGATGTTCGGATGGTTCAGCGACGAGACGATCCGCGCTTCGCGCTCGAACCTGCCCCGCGCATCCTGATGGCCGGTCGTATCGTGTGGCACCTTGACGGCGACTTCGCGTCCAAGCCGCGTGTCGCGTGCGCGATAGACGTGCCCCATGCCGCCAGAGCCTATCGCGGCAATGATCTCGTAGGGGCCGAGGCGCGTGCCGGCTGTGAGAATGTGTGGATTATAGCCGCGTTTCGAGGCGATCTCGACTGCGGGCGCGTCGCCGACCAGGCTCATCTGCTGGCCGGCGCGATACGCTACGCCGCGCCACCCCCGTCTCGGCGCTGCGTCGAACAGCCTGTCTTTCAGCTACAATCTGCCGCAATGGCCAGCACCGGCGGCCGGTTCCTGCGCGACAACGCGTTCCTCGTCGCCGCTGCCGCACTCCCGATCGTGGTTGTCGGCTTCTTCCTCCTGGTCACCGCCGTCCCCCGCTGGATGGTGCCTCCGCCGGCCTACGACCTCCTGCTCCGAGCCAGCACCTACGATCAGTCCGGCCCGCGGGTCGCCGTCGAGCTGTCGGTCCGCCACGAGACCCTTCAGGCGACCGTGAGGCCGCTGTCGGCCAACGCGTCTCCCCAACGCGTGACACTGTGGCTCTTCGATCACCGGACCCTTGACATCCGGCAGGTACCCCTCGACCTGCCCGAGCCGATCGAGGGCGAGCCATCGCGAACCGTCGCCGTCAAGGCACTGTCCGGCCGCCGCGTGCTGGCGCAGACGAGGGCCCCGGACGGCTACGAGTTTCAGACGCGTGTCCGCGGCAGCCCGGGAATCGTCGGCGAGCTCTTCGGCATGCGGCGCTACGACCACGCGGTGGCAATCGTCAACCGCGGGCGCATCGTGCCCATCGAGATGCCATCGTCCAATGGATACCAGTCTCCGGTGTTCGTCGGCTGGCTGGCCGGGGAAGAGGGACGCTGAGGTGGACGACCGGACGGACGCGCTGAACCGGATCGTGGCGCTCGCCCGGCAGCACGGGCTCTCGGCAGAGGAGATCGCCGCTGCCATCGGGCACGGCCACCACCCAGCATCGGAGAATCGCTGGCAGAACATTCTCGTCCGCGTCCTCGGCTTCCTCGGCGGCATATTCGTCTTCGCGGGCGTCGGCGTCTTCATCGCCCTGCAGTGGGACGATCTGAACTCAGCCGCGCGCATCGTCATCACGCTCGGGCCAGGGGTCGCTGCGTTCGTGCTGGCGGTGCTCGCTGGAAGGGACCTTCGCGTCGCGAAGGCGGCGACGCCGCTCTTCCTGGCAGCTGCGGGCCTGCAGCCGACCGGGATGCTCGTCGCTTTCGCCGAGATGGGGTCGGGCGGCGACTGGCGATGGGCGAGCCTCGTGACGTCAGCCGTCATGGCGGCGCAATTCGGCGCCGCGTTCGCCGCGCTCCGCCGATCGACGCTGCTCTTCCTGTCGATGGTGTTCGGGACCTTGTTCTGGTGGACGGCGCTGGATCTTGCCGACGTGGACGGACAGCTGATCGCCCTCGTTCTCGGCTCGGCGATGCTGATGGCGGCGGTCTGGGCCCATCGCAGCGGGCGCGGCGACATCACGCCGTTCTGGTACTTCGTCGGCGCGGCAGCGTTCCTGGCCGGGTTGTTCGACATGGTCGAGCGCACCCCGTTCGAGGTCGTCTTTCTGGCAGCGGCGGCGGGGTTCGTGTACGCCAGTGCCGTGCTCCAGAGCCGGACGCTGCTGTCGGTCGCGACCCTGGCGATCCTCGCCTATACGGGCTGGTTCACGGGCCAGCACTTCGTCGATTCGATCGGATGGCCCCTGGCGTTGATGGCGTTCGGGCTCGCCCTGATTGGCCTGAGCGCGCTCGCCCTTCGCATCGACCGCGAGTACGTACGTCCGCGCGCGTGACCGTCCGCGATGAGTTGCGCCTCGGCCGTGGGCCAGCCGAGACCTCTCAGACCGCGGACTCGGCCTGGTGGGGATGAAGGGCCACGCGCTCGTAGACGCGCTGGGTCTCCTGCACCATGCGCTCCGCGCTGAACTTGCGGCGGACACGGACGCCGGCCGCCCCGCCCATCCGCACTCTGAGGCCTCCATCGTTCAGCAGCCGCACGATTGCATCTGCCATCGCACCGTGATCCCGCGGCGGCACGAGGAAGCCGGTCTCGCCGTCCGAGACGACTTCCGGGATGCCGCCGGCCGTGGTGGCGACGATCGGCTTCCCGCACGCCATCGCGTCGAGCAGCGAAGTGCCGAGTCCTTCGGTGACCGAGCTCAGCACGAAGATGTCGAACGCCTTGTGGAGCGAGAGCACGTCGGGCCGGAACCCGACGAGGATCACGTGCTTCTCGAGATGATGATCCTTGATCTGCCGCTCCAGCGACGCCTTCAGCTCGCCCTCGCCCGCGATGATGAAGCGCGCATCCGGCACCTTGCGGACGACGAGCGCGGCCGCCTCGACGAGGTGTCGGTGTCCCTTGTGCGGCACGAGCGCTGCGACGTTGCCCACGATCGGCGCGTTGTGAGGAAGCCACAGCTCCTGGTGGAGGTCGGCCGTCGGGGCGGCTTCGACGTGGTCGATGTCGATCCCCTCGTGGACCGTCACTGCCCTGGTCTCGGGCACGCCGTCGGCAAGGAGCAACTGTCGAATCGCTTCGGATGCGCAGATGAAGCAGTCCACCTGGCGGTACTTCCAGCGCGAGAGCGCCGAGCTCCGGAGACGGAAATCGACACGCCTGGCAGCAACGAGCGGCGGCTTGGCCGGCTCGGTGCTCATCGACAGCGCGAGGGCCGCCATCGCCACGCCGTGTGGATCGTGGGCGTGCAGAATGTCCGGTTCGAGCCGTCTGATCAGGCGCGACAGCCGCCAGGCGGCGCCAAGATCCATTTCCGTCTTCGGCGCCAGCGGGATCAGATCGAGCCCTTCCCGGGCCCGCTGGCGCAGCTCCCCGCCCGGATGCGCCACGAGCACCGCGCGATGCCCCAGCGCGCGAAGCCCCATCACGGTGACGAGAACCTGGTTCTGTCCGCCCCGCCAGCCGCGCGCCGTGTCGAGATGGAGGGAGAACATCGGCTGTATTGGCGTCTCGTCTCCGAAGTCAGTCTTGAGCTCTGAATGCTTCAGAACTCAGAGCCTGCCCGCCCGCGGCGACTCCGCACGCCGATCGGCGTTCGGGCCGCGTTCGTGGATCGGCTTCCGCCAGTGTCCGCGGTCGGCGGCGGAGCGGCGGCCCTCGCGGCTGCGCGAAACGCCGTGCTGCAGCTCCCACAGCTTGACCAGCTTCATGAACACGTAATAGGCATTCAGCGCCGACACGATGAAGCCGGCGGCGCCGTCGCGGAATCCCCGGCGCAGGACGTAGTTGCGCAGGAAGGCGGCCGGCGGATGCGCGATCGCGGCGAGCAGGCTCGTCCGGCGTCCCTCCTCGAGCCACTGCTCGGCGATGAGCGTCGTGTAGTGATCGATCGACGTCACGTGGTCGGAGACGTCGCGGTAGGCATAGTGCTGGATCTGGTGCTTCAGCACGCCGGGCCTGTCCCGGAGCTCCACCGATTCGTGCACGCGGCGCGCGTTCCACTTTCCGGACCGGCGGTCGTAGAGACGGAGCTGGTAGTCCGGGTACCAGTCAGTGCTGTACATCCAGCGCCCGAGATACCAGGTCACACGCGATATCCGGTACCCGCTCGCGGTGGGGCCGCGCTCCATCAGCTCGCGGATCTCGCGCGCCAGCTCCGGCGTGACGCGCTCGTCGGCGTCGATCGAGAGAATCCAGTCGTTGGCCGCGAGGCTCGCCGCGTAGTTCTTCTGCGCGCTGTAGCCGCCCCAGTCGTGGACTTCGACCCGCGTCGCGTACCGCCGCGCGATCTCGACCGTGGCGTCCGTGCTGCGCGAATCCACCACGATGATCTCGTCGGCCCAGCTGACCGATTCGAGCGCCGCCTGGATGTTGGCGGCCTCGTTGCGGGTGATGACCGTGACGGTCAGCTTCATCGTTCCGTGTGAAGTCTAACAGGAGATCAGGAGATCAGGAGGGGTGAACAGGAGATCAGGAGATCAGGAGGTCAGGAAGAATCGGAAAACAGGAGACCAGGAGATCAGGAGGCCATGAGGCCAGGAGACCCAGGAGACCAGAAGGCCAGGAGACAGGAGGCCAGGAGACCAGGAAACCAGAAGGCCAGGAGACCAGGAACCAGAAGACTTGGAGACTATGAGATCAGGAGGCGAAGACTGATCTCGTGCCCGGGTGTGCGCTGAGTGAGCAGAGCGACGCGCGTGGTGAGCTCCGAGGAGACCCCACTCCGTGACCTCCGTGCCTCCGTGGTGATAATCCTCCGTTCGCTCCGATGCCTCGATTCAAGCAAGGTGCCGCTGCAAACGGCTGCCCGGTCTTCGACACCATGCCTTTCCAGGAAGCGCGCGCGGACGCCCGGCGTGCACGGCTGTGACAGCAGACCAGTTATTGATCTCCTGATCTCCTGTTCTCCTGATCTCCTGTTCTCCTGATCTCCTGTTCCCTTATCTCCTGATCTCTCTCCCCATCTCCTGATCTCGGCTTCGTCAGAAGCCCCCGATCGGCGCCGTCTGTACCGCCTCGAGGTTGATGAGCGCCCGGTTGTAGGCGATGATCGCGTTCAGTTCGGCCTGCCGCTGCAGCGCCAGGTCCCGCTGGGCCTGGAATACCCGGAACGTGTCGGAGAGGCCGACGGCCTGGCGCTTCTCTTCCGCTTCGAGCTGCTTGCCGGCCAGCTCGCGCGCCTTCTGCGTCGCGTCGACCCGCTTGAGGCTGTTCACCACCTGGCGCGCCGCCTCGCGGACCTGCCGCACGATCTCCGTCTCGAGGTCGCGCATCGACGTCTC
>DATIEW010000113.1:0-5946 GCA_035455585.1 Vicinamibacterales bacterium
GCTCGTCCGCCAGCTCCTCACCGAGAGCGTGCTGCTCGCGGTGGCCGGCGGTGCGCTGGGGCTGCTCGTCGCGGCGGTCGCCCGCGACGGGATCTGGTCGCTTCGCCCTGCCTTCGTCGCGCAGAACTTCGTCGATTTCACGGTCGACGGCCGCGTGCTGGCCTTTACGGCGATCGTCTCCGTCCTTACCGGCGTGGTGTTCGGACTGGCGCCGGCCATGCAGGCCATCAAGCCGGACGTCGTGTCGGCGATCAAGGAAGAGACCCGATCGGCCGGGCCGAGCAGCCGGCGGCTCGCGCTGCGCAACCTGCTGGTGATCGGGCAGGTGGCCTTGTCGCTCGTCGCGCTGGTGGCCGCCGGACTGTTCCTGCGGAGTCTCGAGAGCGCGCACCGGATCGATCCGGGTTTCGACGCGGCAAACGTCGCTGTCGTCGGCGTGGCGCCTGGTCAGGCCGGCTACGCACAGGCGCGCGCCGAAGAGTTCTACAGGTTCGTGGCCGAGCGGGCCGCCGGTGTGCCGGGCGTCAGATCCGCGGCGTGGTCCAATAACATACCTCTCACCGGCGGCTTCCTGCGGACCGTCGTCCCCGAGGGTAAGGACCCGGACGATGCAGCGTCGCGCAGGTTCGCGATCGCGAACGTGATCGGTCCCGGGTACTTCGAGACAATCGGGATACCGCTGCTGCGCGGGCGCGCCTTCACGCCTGCCGATCGCGAGGGATCCGTCCGGGTGGCAATCGTCAACGAGGTGATGGCCGCCGCGTTGTGGCCCAGCGACGACCCGATCGGAAAGCGCTTCCGGTTCTACGGTGACGAGGATCCGCGCGAGGTCGTCGGGCTCGCGAAGACCTCGAAATACAACACGCTCGGCGAGGATCCTCAGATCGCCGTCTACATCCCCCTGGCGCAGAACTACAGCGATGCGATGGTGCTGTTCCTCCGGGCGGAGGGCGACCCGGCAGTGGCGCTCGGCACCGTGCAGGGAGAGATACGCCGCATCGACGCGGAGGTGCCGCTGAACAACCCCACGTCGATGTCCGCGATCATCGATCAGTCGCTCTGGGTCGCCAGGCTTGGAGCGGTCCTGCTGGGCGTGCTCGGCGGATTGGCGCTCGTGCTGGCGTCGATCGGCCTCTACGGTGTGATGTCGTACTCGGTCGGCCAGCGGCGGCGCGAGATAGGCGTGCGCATGGCGCTCGGCGCTTCCCAGTCGACGGTGTTGGGCCAGGTGCTGCGTCAGGCCCTCGTGCTCGTGGGAATCGGGCTCGCGGTCGGGCTCGGGGTGGCGTTCGGCGTGTCGCGGCTCGTGTCGACCCTGCTCTACGGCGTCACGGCGACCGATCCCGTCACGTTCGTGGGTGTATCGGTGCTGCTGATCGCCGTCAGCGTCATCGCGAGCTTCTTTCCGGCGTTCCGCGCGAGCCGCGTGGATCCGCTCGCCGCGCTGCGGGAGGGGTGAACGGCGACAGTAAAGTCGTGAGTTCTGAGTGTGTGTGAAGAAAACAAGACAGGTGCGGTCAGCGGGTGGGCGCCGAAGCACGTCGGCCCGAAGGCGCCTCGGCCTACGCGCGGAAAAATGCGCCTCTGGCCGCCCGCCTGACGATGGCCGCTCCGGCTTGGGTGGTTCGCAGGCCGGCGCCCAATCGGTTGGGCGGCCCGGTGATCCCTACGACCGTGGCGAATCAGCGCCTCCGCGGATCGGACCGCCTGCGGCGCATTTTTCGGAACTGACGCAGCGCGCTGGCCGCATCGCGCCTCGGTCCGACGTGCTTCGTCGCTGACCCACTGACCGCGTGTGCGGTACGCATTTCTTCACACGCTCTGAGTCTTGAGTTGTGAGTCACGCGACGGACCTCGAGCCCACCGCCGGCAAGCAGACCTCGCGCATGCCGCGCAGCTTGTTGCAGGCGGGCATGCCTCCTGGCGCGGCGGAGGCGCAAGCTCATGACTCAAGACTCACAACTGACCGGGATATCAAGGGCGGCGCAGCTTTGGCTAGTCTCGCGCTGGGCCTGATGCTTACCGTGCCTGCGACCGCCCTCGCTCAAACGACGGCGATCCGCCTGGGCCGCCTCTGGGACGGTGCGCGGATCGTGAACGATGCCCTCATCGTGGTAGAGGGTGGGCGCATCGTCTCGGTCGACAGCGGCGTTCGCGAGGCGCCGAAGGCAGCCGAGGAGGTCGACCTCCGGCGCTTCACCGGCATCCCGGGCCTGATCGACGTCCACACACACATGACGTACTACTGGGACCGGCGGCCTGGCACGCGGCCGCTGGGCCAGCGGCGGCGTCCCGCGGTTACGGTGTTTCTCGCACAGGACAACGCGCGGCGGACTCTCGAGACGGGCGTCACGACGGTCCGCGATCTCGGCGCGTCGAACGAGACCGACCTGGCGATGCGCGACCTGATCGAGATGCGCGCGATGGTCGGGCCGCGGATGTTCGTGTCGGGCCAGGGCCTGTCGGCGGGCCGTGGCACCACCGGCCCGAATCCCGAGGCCATGCGCCGCACCACCGAAGAACGCATCAAGGCCGGCGTGGACTGGATCAAGGTCTACGCGTCGCTCGGAAGCTTCGACAGCGTCGAGACGACGCAGACCGTCACGTTCGAGGAGATGAAAGCCATCGTGGACGCCGCGCATGCGCAGGGGCGCAAGGTGGCGATCCACTCATACGGACCGTCCGGCGTGAAAGACGCCGTGCGCGCCGGCGCCGATTCGGTCGAGCACGGCGTGGACCTGGACGACGAAACGATAGCCGACATGGTGGCGCGCGGCACGGTGTGGGTGCCGACGATCGATCACAACCGCTACTACGTGGAGGCCCGGGACGAGTACGGCTTCAGTGCCGAGTCGATCGGCCCGCTGCAGGACTACATCCGCCGGAACCTCGAGTCGGCGCGGAAGGCCGTGAAGGCGGGCGTGCGCCTCGCGATGGGGTCCGACGCGGTGTTCACCATGTTCGGACAGAACACGCGCGAGCTGGGCTGGTTCGTGAAGGCCGGGATGACGCCCGGGCAGGCGCTCATCTCGGCCACGACCGTACCGGCCGCGCTGCTCGGCGTCGAGGATCGTCTCGGGCGGGTCGCTCCGGGATACCTCGCCGACATCGTCGCAATCGACGGTGATCCGTTGAGGGACATCGAGGCGCTGTTTACGGGCGTCCGGTGGGTCATGAAGGACGGCGTGGTGGTCGTCGACAGGACGGGCGGGCGATAGATCAACTCCCAACTTCCAACTCCCAACTCCCAATTCCCAACTACCAATTCCCAACTCCCAATTCCCAATTCCCAACTCCCAACTTCCAAGTCCCGACCTGGATCACTGCGAATCCGGAGCCGGCGGATCCTCCCTCACGTCTGCCGCCTGGCCGAGCAGCTCCGACGCGCGCTGCGCGTCTTCCGCGCGCACGAGCAGCTGGATGCCGCCCATCCACAGATGCGGCCGCATGCCGCCGCAGTCGTCACTCCGGATCATCGCGTCGATGCCGGCTGCCTCGAGCGCCGTCCGGGCCACCTCGGCCTCGAAATTGTTCACGTAGGTCCCGACGGACACCAGATCGTGGTCCATGGGACCAGTGTACAAGGTTCGCGGTTCGCAGTTCGCATGTTCGCGGGTTCGCGCACCGGGGTGGGCGGTAGCAGGCTTCGGGTCCAGAGCCCACGAACGGCGAACCGCGGACCCGCGAGCTGCGGCGTTATTCGTCGCGAAGAGCGACAGCAGGATCGAGGCGCGCCGCGCGCCAGACGGGCACGAAGCTGGCGGTCAGCGCGACCGCGACGCACAGGAGCGTGCCGAGGACGAAGCTCCACGGGTCCGCGGGGTCGATTCCGTGCAGCTGGCTCTCGAGCAGCCTGCCGGCCGCGACACCGCCGGCTATGCCGAGCGCCGCACCGACCAATGCCAGCCGGAAGCCGCTTCCGAGCAGCAGCCTCAGGAGCTCGCCGCGCCCGGCGCCCAGCACGACGCGAATCCCGATCTCCCTCGTCCGGCGCGCCGTCACCAGCGAGACGACGCCGTGGACCCCGACAGCGCCGAGCATCACCGCGAGGAGCGCCACAGCGAGCGCGACCCAGGCGTTTCGTCGATCCTCGTAGAGCAGCAGGTCCATGTGCTGCGCGATCGAGCTGACGCCCAGGATGGGAAGGACGGGATCCATCTCTGCGATACGCTGCCTGACCGCGGCGACGATCGACGCCGGGTCGCCGGCAGTCTCGACGAGCAGGAGGCCGAAGCTCTGCGTATCCTGCGCGTAGGGAACGTAGACGTACATCTCCGGCGGTTCGTACAGGCCGCCGATGCGGATGTCCTCGGCGATGCCGACGATCTCGCGATCCACGGGCTGCTTGACGCCCATCCGGATCCTGCGTCCCAGGGGGTTCTCGCCAGGCCAGAGCTGCCGCGCCATCGACTCGCTGATGACGGCAATCGGCGCGCTGTCCGGCAGGTCCGCGTCCGACACGCCGCGGCCGCTCAGGATCCGGGTGCCGATGACCTCGAAATAGGCCGGACCCACCATCGTGTACCGGATGGTGAACGCCTCCTTGCCGGGCGGCGGCTCCTTGCCCGGGATCACGAACGGTGCGGACCAGCCCGCTTCGTTCCCCTGCGCCGGCAGCCGGATGCCATAGCTTGCGCGCGTCACGCCGGGAAGTGCGCCAATCGCACGGCGGCTCTCCTCGAGGAAGCGGTACGTCCCGGCGCGGTCGTAGCCCTTCAGCCCGGGGACCACGTAGAACGTCGCGACGTTCCTGCCGGTGTCGAACCCTGGATTCATGGTCAGACCCTGCGCGAAGCTCCGCAGGAGCAGCCCGGCGGCAATCATGATGACCGCGCTCAGCGCGATCTCACCGATCACGAGCAGATCGCGGAGCTGAAGGCCCGGCCCGCCGCCGGTCGTGGTCGCGGCCTGTGCCTTGAGCCCGCTCGTGACGTCCACACGCGACGCGCGCCATGCCGGAACGACGCCGACCACTGCCGTCGTCAACCCGAAGAGCAGAGCGGCGAAGGCGAGCAGGCGTCCATCCACGCGGACGTCGAGCGTCATGTGGGCGGCGGCGCTGGGCGGCAGGAGTGCCGGGAACAGCCCGATCAGCCAGGAGGCGATGATCACACCCGCCGCCGCGCCCGCGAGCGCGACGAGCGCACTCTCCATGATCATCTGGCGCAGCAGGTCCAGGCGCGTCGCGCCGAGCGCGGCGCGGATCGACAGCTCGCGCCGCCGCGCCTCGCCGCGCGCCAGCGTCAGGTTCGCCACGTTCGCGCACGCTATCAGGAGCACGAGGCCGACCAGCGCGAGAAAGACCGCCCCCTGTTCCGCGTTCTCACGGTGCTCGTCGCGCTGGCTCCGCGCGACGAGCCGCGCGTTGTCGTAGCCGCTCGCCGGGCCGGGCTGGCTGTTGCGCCAGCGCGCGAGCTGCACATCGAGCGCTGCGGCCGCCTGCCGGATCTCGACGTCCTCCTTCAGCCGCGCAATGACGTTGAACCAGCGCTGCCGGCGATCGTCGAGCTCCCCGCGCAGCCCGGGCACCACGAGCGGCGCCTGCGCGATCGTCACCCAGACGTCGGTGCGGACGATGCGCTGGAGCCCGGCAAAGCCGGGAGCGGTGACGCCTATCACCGTGAACGGCGTGCTGTTCAACTGGATCGTGCGGCCGATGATGTCCGCCGGGCCGCCGAGGCGCTCCTTCCACAGATGGTGGTTGATCACGACCTGCGGCGTGGCCGCCTCTGGACGGTCGTCCTCGGGAGCAAATCCACGTCCGAGATGCATCGGGATCCCGAGCGACGGGAAGAAGCGGCCGGACACGTAGTTGATGAGCAGGAGCTGCGACTCGCCGTCGTGGTTCAGCGTCACCCCTCGCCGGCCGGTAGCCATGACGTCCTGGAACGCGGTGACGTGCCGTTCGATATCCCGGAAATCCTCGTACGACAGCATCTCAAAGCG
>DATIEW010000114.1:0-4001 GCA_035455585.1 Vicinamibacterales bacterium
GATGGATACGGGTCCAGCGAGAGCTGGATCTGGAACTTCGTAGATGCCCGTTCGGGGCTGCCCAGGTTGCGGGTCAGCGCTTCGACGAGGCTCTCGCGGGTCGGCGTCAGGACGACCGAGTAGGGCTGCACGAGAATGGTCGAGCCTGGCGGGATCGTGGACTCGATGTACCGCTGCGCCAGGGTACGGGTATCGTCCTGCCGGAAGAACAGACCCGTCCGGATCGAATCCACCAGGGCCGGCGCTGACAGGACCGCCACCGCGACCCAGAACACGGCTGCGCGACCCAGGCCGCCAAACAGCCTGGCCAGCGTCCAGCCGGCAAACAGGGCGAGGAAGGGGAGCACCGGGTTGAGATAGCGGCTGGCCGGCGCCGTGTTCACGATGAAGAGCAGGAAGGGCACGGGGAACGACAGCAGCAGCACGGCGCGTCCCGGCGCCGCGACGAGCATCCACAGGGCGCCGGCCAGCCCGGCGACGAAGACCGGTATGCCCAGCGCATCCCGCCAGAGCAACTCGGCGTAGCGGAACGCCGGCGTGAAGGCTCCGGCGGAGAGCCCCCGGTCGACCACGATCTCGCGGTTCGCGACGATATCCCGCCAGGCCGTCGCCGGCTCCACGGCGATGAACGGCGAGAGGGCCAGGAACACGGCGGCGCTCACGCCCGCTGCCAGCGCGAGATGGTTGACGATGGCGCGAGCCCCCTGCGCCGCGAACGCACGGGCAACGACGAGCGCGAGCGGCACGGCAAGGAACACGCAGTAGTAGTGAGTCGAGAACGCCATCCCGCAGGCCGCGGCGGCCAGCAGCACGTCTCGGCGCCCCGGACCCGACGGCGCCGCGGCGGGCCACACGCGCACCATCGCGATGTGGGCAAGGACGATCGCGAGCGTGGCCGGGACGTCGTGCTTGACGTAGTGCGAATCGCGCACGTGAAGGGGCGCGACCGCCAGGAAGACCGCGGACGCAATCGCGGCGCGCTCGCCGGCGATCCGGGCCGCAAGGCGGTAGAGCGCCAGGACGGTCGCCGTGCCCGCCGCGACCCCGAGCATTCTGCCGGCAGTGTAGATGCCGGTCGGCGCGGTGAAGTACATTGCCCGCAGCGCGGCCAGCGACTCCACGCCTCCTGAAATCCAGACCAGTCCGAGGTACAGCCCGACCCATGCAAAAAGCACGTAGAAATAGAACGTGGGGTAGAGGAAGTTCTCCGGGTTCAGCGTGCCCTTCGCGAAGCTGAGGGCGCGTGCCATGATTGCGACCTCGTCGGGGTTGTAGACGGCGGGAAGTCCATATTGGAGGCCGATGACGCGCAGCGCGCACGCGGTGATAAGCACCGCTCCAAGCGCCGGCGTTCCCCACCGTACCGCGGTCATCGTCCGGCTCCAGGAGTGGCCGGGGTCGCGGCGTCCTCGTCCGGCAGCTCCGCCGCGACGATCTCGCCGCCCAGCTCGGTCACTTCGGGCGCTCGGGTCTTCAACGGTCCGGTCCTGCGCCTTCTGCGCAGAGCCGCGAGCGCACGCAGCTCGTCCTGCCGGAAGAACCCCGTGACGCCGAGCAGTGCCACGTAGACCGCGACCACGGCGAGGCCGCGAACCAGGACGCCTGCCGCGGGCGGCATGGACGGAAGCGCGCGGGCGGCCAGAAAGCCGATGAGCCCGGCGGACGCGACGGCGGCAATCCGCCGTGACTCGTAGGCCACGGGATAGACCTGCTGCGAGAAACGGAACGCCAGCGCGGCCTGAACGGCATAGGCCACGGCGTTCGCCCATGCTGCCCCCATCAGGCCGAAGCGGGGGATCAGCGCGAAGTTGAGCAGGACGTTCACCGCGGCCGCAACCGCCGTCGACGCCGCATAGTACTGCGTGTTCTTCGTGATGTTCAGTCCGATCGACGTGAGGAGGTACGCTCCCTGAAACAGGACGCCCACGGCCGTCCACGTGACGACGTCCGCCGCAGGGACGTAGGGGGGACCGACGACCAGCGCGAGCAGGTCTCCGCCGATCGCCGACAGGCCCGCCGTCATCAGGGACAGGACCGCGAGGCCATAGGTCGTCATGCTGCTGAAGAGGCGCTTCGCGTCAGGCTCCCGCGAGTTGGCGTAGTAGAACGGCGCCCAGGCGTACTCGAACGCGCTCAGGAACAGCTTCTGCGTCAGGCCGAAGCTGACGCCCATCGAGTAGAGGCCGACCTCGTGCAGCGGCCTGAACGCGGTCAGGATGATCTTGTCGCCGACGGCGATCACCTGCTGCGCGGCCGCATGCGGCACCCGGGGAAGGCCGAACCGGAGCGTTTCGCGGAGGATGGTCCTCGAAAACACAGGCCTTATGATCGGCGCAAACCACCGCAGCAGCACGGCCATCAGCGCGGAAGTGACCACGATATCCGCGACAACGACGCCGAGCACGCCGTAGCCCAGCCCGACGATCAGGACGAGGCGCAGCCCCACCGTCGCGACCGAACGCGCGAGCGTGAGCGCGCTGAATTGGAGCGCCCGCTGCTCCATCCGCAGGATGTGGAACGGGAAGAACGTGAACCCGATCACGAACGTGTTGAGCAGGGTCAGCTGGAGCGCGAACAGGTGCGGCGGATCCGTGCCGGCGGCCGCGTCGAACAGGAAGCGTGCGAGCGCGGGCGCGGCGGCAAAGGCCAGCAGGAGGAGCACGCCGTTGACGGCGAGCAGGAAGAAGAAGATCGTGCTCGCCAGGCGCTGCCGCGCGCGCGCATCGTCGCACTCGTAGAAGAACCGCATGAACGAGCCGTCGAGGCCCCAGCGGAAGAAGATCTTGGCGATGACCTCGACGCTGCCGAGCAGTCCCAGCGCACCGTAGTCGTCCGGGCTCAGGTACTGGACGTAGAGCGGCAGCAGCAGGAAATTGACGACCGAGATGGCCACGTCTCCGAGGCCGTAGATGGCCAGGTTCCTGGAAAGCTCTCGGATCTTCTGGAACAACGCCCGTCAGACCCTGCGGAAGGTGAGGAGGTTGAGGAAGCACCAGCCGGGCACCGGCACGAGCCGCGTCAGCCACCGGTGGAGCGGCAGGAGCCTGCGCGGGTTGCGCCGTATCCAGCGGGTCAGGATGGGAATGGTCGGGAAGATGCCGCGGCGGGCCTCGAGGACCAGGCCCACCCGTCCCGCAAGCTCGATGTACTCACCGACCGGACGGTCGCCGGGGTGCTTGCGCTCGGAAGCGGTTCTGATCAGCCGGCCCCGCAGCAGGAAGTGCACCCGCGACTGCAGGTGGGCGAGGTTGGGCACCGAGACCAGCAGCTTGCCCCCCGGCCGCAGCACACGGCGCAGCTCCTCGAGGGCCAGCGGCTGTTCCTCGAACGTCAGATGTTCCAGCACGTCGAGGCACAGGGCCCGATCGAAGGAGGCATCGGCGTAGGGGAGCGAGGTGAGCGACCCGCGTCGCACGCGGCCCGACGAGTAGTTGGGGTCCAGCCCTTCGATCCGGAGGCGGTCCGCGTATTCGTCGACCAGCACGCCTTCGCCGCAGCCGGCATCCAGCACGCGCGTCGACGCCGGGAGGTCGTTCAGCCAGCGCCGCACGGCCTCCAGCTTCGCGAGGTAGGTAGGGTAGTAATCCCAGTCCGGATCGGGCGCGCGGTGGTAGTCGCCGCGCGCGGCGTATTCACCCCGGCGCACGACCGGCGGACTCACGCTCATCGTGCTGGTGATTGTAGCGAAGCTGTGCCGGAAGCCGCAGAATCCTGACTAGCCGCCGCCGGGACCACCGCCGGGGCCGCCGCCACCGGGCCGGACGGGTGCGCCGGGAACGACGGGCGGGCCACCCGGCATGCCTGGTGCGCCTGGATAGGTCGGCGGGCCGGGCGTCGTGGCGGGGACGCCAATCCCCGGCACCCTCCCTGGCTGATAGGGATTCGTGCCCGGCGTGTTCGGTATTCCGGGCGTGAGGCCTGGGCGCGGCGTGGTCGTTTGACCGGGCTGCATGACCGGGTACTGGCCGAAGGGCTGTGCACCCGGCGGCGGCACGACGCCC
>DATIEW010000115.1:0-3426 GCA_035455585.1 Vicinamibacterales bacterium
TCGAAGAACCGCGCGGAGGCGTCACCCGACTGATAGCGCTCGCCGCCAAGAGCAACCCTGAACGTCAGCACGTGTTCAGCCGAAAAGCCGGGTTCGACCCGGGTGAGGCGAACGAAGCTGACGGCCAGCGACACGCCGGCGACGACCAGCACCATCGCGAGCGCGACCTCCACGACGAGCAGCGCCGAGTGAGCCCGGGTCGTCACGCTCGACGACCCGGCACTGCGTCCGCCGGCCGCCAGCGCCTCGGCGGGATTCGGCGCCGTTCCCCGCCACGCGGGAACGGTCCCGAAGAAGAGACCGGTCAGGAGTGCGAGGAAGCCCGTGAACAGCAGCGCCCGCGCGTCGAGCAGCGGCGGCGTTTCGGGCGGCAGCAGGCCCGCCGGGACGAGGGATACCAGCACCCGAAGTCCCCATGAACCCATCAGCACGCCGACCAGGCCACCGGCCAGCGCGAGCAGCAGGCTTTCGACGAGCAGGTAGCGGAAGACACGCCACCGGCCGGCGCCGAGTGCGGTGCGAATCGCAATCTCGCGCCGGCGCACCACCGTGCGGGACAGCGCGAGCCCGGCGACGTTGAGGCACGCCACCGCGAGCACCACCGATACCGCACCGAAGAGCACGCCGGCCAGCCAGCGCGAGTCGGCGCCGACGACCACGTCGTGAAGGGGTGTCACCGACGCGGTCCAGCCGCGGCCGGCCTCCCCCCGGGTCGCGTTGAAGGCGCTCGCGAGCGCCACCATCTCGTCTCGTGCGGCATCGATCGACCGTTCGGGTCGCAGGCGTGCCAGCACCGTCAGCATGCGGCCGTTGTTCGCGGTGTCGGCGGCTGTAAAGGCCAGCGGAACGTAGACGTCGATCGGGCCACGATCGAAGGTGGTTCCGGGCGGCAGTACGCCGATCAACGTGCAAGTCCTTCCGCTGAACCGCACGGGCGTGGCAATGACGGACGCGTCTCCGCCCAGACGGTTCAGCCACACCCGGTGGCTCACGACCGTCGTGCAAGCCGCGCCGGGCTGCGCATCGTCGGTCGAGAACGTTCTCCCATAGAGGGGCCGGACGCCGAAGAGATCGAAGTAGCCGGACGTCACCCGCGCCCCGCGCATTTCTTCGGCGTCTCCTCCGTCGAGGATCGTGAAGACCGCACCACGCCGGGCTTCGAAGCGGGTGAAGGCCTGCACGCGGTCGCGCCAGTGGAGATACGCCGCCGGCGAGACCGTGTAGTTGCCGCCCGTGCGGGGCCACTCGGCCACACGAACGAGCTGCTCGGGATCGGCGTACGGCAGTGGCCTGAGGATCAGCGCATCGACGACGGTGAAGATAGCGGTGTTGACGCCGATGCCTAGACCGAGCGTCAGCGCAACCACCAGGCTGTATCCGCCCGTGCGGAGCAGCGCACGCGCGGCATCACGAATATCGTGCCAGAGAAACGCCATCGGGTATCGCCTTTGTCCAGGCCGCTTCTGCGAAGTGCATGCCGTTTTCCGATCCGCGCCGACTTGACGCGTCCGCGGATCACGGCCGGCCGCAGTCCCGATTTCGCGACAAGGGCATCCCTCGATCCGGACCGTTGGTGTGCCGAGAATACCGCCGTTCTAGCAGGCCGCTGAAAAAGCCCGGCCTGATGGGCAATGGCCAATGGGCCATGGCAAAAACAGGCGCATTTTGGCCCATGTGCCATTGCCCATTTGCCATTCAGGATGCGTTTTTCAGCATCCTGCTAGGCCGACCGGGTCGCGGCACGGCTCGGGGACGCCGTGAGCCGAACATGGCGTCCTGCGAGGCAGTTCGCATTGTGGCGACTTATTGGCAACCTGATCTTCTGATCCCTTGATCTCCTGATCTCCTGATCCTTCCTCCTGATCTCCTGACCTCGTGTGTTCCCTCACTGCCGGAGCCCGACGGCCGGGCTGTCGCGAACCGCCGCGCGCGCCGGCAGGAAGTTCGCGATGCCCGTCACGGCCAGGACGGCCAGCGGCATCAGGACGAAGGTCATCGGATCGCGGCTCGTGACGCCGAAAAGCAGGCTGTCGATCAGCTGCGAGAGGGCCAGAGCGCCGAGGACTCCCGCGAGGACGCCCACCAGGGCGGGCAGCGTGCCTCCTTTCAGGACGAGCCCGACGATCGACGCAGACGAGGCGCCGAGGGCCCGGCGCACCGCAAGCTCGCGCCGCCGCGTGGCCACCAGATAGGATGCAACGCCGTACACGCCTGCGCTGACGATGGCAATCGCCAAAGCCGAGAAGACCCCGAACAGCACCAGGTAGAGCCGTGAAACCGACGTCGATGATGTCACGATGTCGTCGAGCGTCCGGACCAGGGCGACCGGCACATTCGGATCGCGGTCGCGCAGCCGGGCTCGAATGGACCCCGTGAGCGCCGTTGGATCGCCGGCGGTTCGAACGACGAGCGAAACGCTGCCCCCGCCGCTGTCCTGACCGGCTGGAAACTGCGCCAGCGGCAGGAACATCTGGCGCGCAGCCTCCTGGTCGAGACCATCATGACGGACGTCGGCGACGACGCCGATGATCTCCCGGTCGACGGGATCCAGCGTCGAACTCATGCGCATCCGCCGGCCAATCGCCGACCGGCCGGGGAAATACTCGCGCGCCGTGCGTTCGTTGATGATGGTGACCAGAGGAGCGCCCTCCGCGTCGCGTGGACCGTAGGTTCGTCCCTCGATCACACGGATCCCCATCGCTTCGAAGTAGCCGGCCGACACCACGGACCAGTCTGCGTTTGGACGGCGGCCGTTCTCGTCCCGCTCGGGCAGCCCCTCGATCATCAGCCCCCAGTCTCCAGTGCGATCGACGAGTGGCAGGTGGGTGGTCGCACCTGCCGAGATCACGCCCGGAAGGCTGCGCGCATCCGCCAGGGCGTCTTCGAGGAAGCGGCGCGTCGTCGCTCGATCGGGGTAGGACGAGGACGGCAGCGTGACGCGAAGCGTGAGCACTCCTGACGAAGCGAAGCCCGGCGTCACGGCTGCCAGTGCGGTCGCACTGCGGGCGAGGAGCCCGGCGCCGATGGCGAGGGTCACGGACAGTGCAACCTGTACGGAGATCAGCGGCCAACGGGCGCGGAGACTGGGACCGCCGCTCGCCCTGCCCGTTACGGCGGCGATCGTCTGCAGGCCGCCTCGGCGCGACTGCGACAGGGCCGGCACCAGACCGAAGGCGATGCCCGTCAGCATCGACAGGCCCGCGGTGAACGCCAACGCGGCGCCATCGACGCCGATCCGATCGAGCCGCGGGAGATTGGGCTGCAGCGCCAGCAGCAGACGGGTGCCCGCGGCCGCCAGCGCCGCGCCGACGACGCCGCCAGCCAGCGCGAGCAGCGAGCTCTCGGTGAGCATCTGGCGCACCAACCGGCCCTTGCTGGCGCCGAGCGCCGAGCGGAGGGACAGTTCGGCGGTCCGCTGCTGCGATC
>DATIEW010000116.1:0-13069 GCA_035455585.1 Vicinamibacterales bacterium
CCTGGTGGAAGACAACGGCTACGCGATCTCGGTGCCCGTGGAGGTGCAGACGGCCGGCGGCGACATCTCGAAGCTCGTGTCCTCGTTTCCCGGCCTGTTCGTTCGAAGCATCGACGGCACCGACTTTCTGGCCAGCTACCGCGCGGCCGGCGACGCCATCGCCTACGCGCGCGCGCGAAAAGGTCCGGCGCTGATCCACGCGCGCGTCGTCCGCCCCTACTCCCACTCGCTCTCGGACGATGAGAAGCTGTACAAGACGGCGGCCGAGCGTGCGGACGAGGCCAAGCGCGACCCGATCGTCCGGATGGCGGAGTTTCTCAAGAGCGAAGACCTCGCGACCGACGAGGATCTTGCGGGGATTGCCAGGGATGTGGAGCGCGAGGTGAACGAGGCCGCGGACCAGGCGGTGAAGGCACCCAAGCCGGGTCCCGAGACGGCCGCGCTGTACGTCTACTCGCCCGATGTCGATCCCACCTCGTCCGCGTTCGACACGGAGCCCGCCCCCGAGGGGAAGCCGGAGACGATGGTGGCTACCATCAACCGCACGTTGAAGGACGAGATGGCACGCGAGCCCCGCATCGTGGTGTTCGGCGAAGACATCGCAGACTGCAGCCGCATCGAGGCGCTCGACGGAGTACCGGGCAAGGGAGGGGTGTTCAAGGTCACGCACGGCCTGCAGCGCAGCTACGGCGGCGACCGCGTCTTCAACTCGCCGCTCGCCGAGGCCAACATCGTGGGACGGGCAATCGGCATGGCCACGCGCGGGATCAAGCCCGTCGCCGAGATCCAGTTCTTCGACTACATCTGGCCGGCTATGATGCAGCTGCGCAACGAGCTGTCGATGATGCGGTACCGCTCGAACAACGAGTTCTCGTGCCCGCTGGTCGTGCGCGTGGCCGCGGGCGGCTACCTGCGCGGCGGCGCACCGTACCACAGCCAGTCTGGCGAGAGCATCTTTGCGCACTGTCCCGGCATCCGTATCGCGTTCCCGTCGAACGCGCAGGATGCCGCGGGCCTGCTGAGGACCGCCATCCGATGCGACGATCCCGTGCTGTTCCTCGAGCACAAGCATCTCTACCGGCAGACCTACAACAAGAGCGAGTACCCCGGTGCCGGGTACATGGTGCCGTTCGGCAGAGCCGCCGTCCGGCGCGAGGGCACTGACATGGTGGTGGTCACGTGGGGCGCGCTGGTTCAGCGATCGCTTCTGGCGGCGCAGCAGGCCGAAAAGGACCGCATCAGCGTGATGGTGATCGACCTGCGCACGATCGTGCCGTTCGACTGGGATGCGATCGCCGCGGCGGTGGCAAGGACCAGCCGCATCATCATCGCGCACGAGGATCAGCTGACCTGCGGCTTCGGCGCCGAGCTGGCGGCACGCGTCGCCGACGAGCTGTTCGAGCACCTCGACGCGCCCGTCCGGCGGGTCGGCGCGCTCGACACCCCCGTTGCGTACTGCCCCGACCTCGAGGAAGTGATCCTCCCTCAGGCCGCCGACGTGCTGAGGGCGATCAAGGACGTCGCCGCCTACTGATCCCGTCCGCGCCGGCGCGCTAGTGTCAATGCGCTCCATCCTGCCCGTCGTGGCTGCTGCGCTGCTGCTCCTCCTGCCCACGGAGACCCTCAGATCCGTCGCCGCCCTCCCGGCGCATGTCGCAGGAAAGTTCGAGGAGATCTCCGCGTGCCGGGAGGGACCCGAGGGGCAGTACTACATCTTCGACCGCAGAGCCCACGCCGTGTTCAGCCTTCCGCCGTCGCGCGACGCCGTGAAGGAGGTCATCCGCATCGGCGGCGAGGCCGGCAGGATCCTGCGGCCGACGGCCTTCGACGTCGCCGACGACGGCACGTTCGTGGTCGCGGATGCTCCCGGGAGCCGCGGCCGCGTGCAGGTGTTCTTTCCGACCGGCGATCCGATCGGCGGTTTCGGGCTGCCCGGTCGTGAAACGCCGGTCGTCGTGCTCGACGGGCTGGTGCTGAGCGGTCTGGCCTCGCTCGCCTACACAGGCCGGTCCGTCCTCATCAGCCAGCCCTTCTCCGGCGCGCTCGTTGTCGAGTACGCGCTGGACGGGAAGATCGTGCGCAGCATCGGCCAGCTGCGCCGCACCGGCCACGAAGGCGATCCCGACGTCCACCTGGCCCTCAACGCCGGGCTCATCGTCAGCGAGACGGCGGGGGGGTTCTACTACATCTTCGTGGCGGGCGTCCCTGTCTTCCGCAGGTACGACGCCGCGGGGACCCTGCTGTTCGAGCGGCACATCGAGGGGATCGAACTCGACGACTACGTCCGTTCCATCCCGACGGCATGGCCGAGGCGCCGCACCGGGGACGGAGCCGAACTGCCGCTCGTCCGGCCGGCGGTTCGCGCGGCGGCGGCCGATCGGAATGGCAACCTGTGGATCTCGCTCGGCGTTCCGTACACGTACGTCTACGACAGCAACGGCGACAAGCGGCGCACCGTGCAGTTCAGGGCGGCTGGCATCGTCGCACCGAACGGCCTGTCCTTCACCAGCAGCGGGCGAATCCTCGTGACGCCGGGCTGCTACACTTTCCCAACTTCCAACTCCCAACTTCCAACACCAGATTAGTCCTGCAGGGCGGAGTGCCCGCAATCGAGTGCCCGCAATCGACTCGTAGCTTCCGGCGTCAGCCGGAAGATCCTCGGCCGTCGCGAGCACTTCCGCCTGAAGGCGGAAGCTACGGAATCAAACGAATGAATTGGGAGTTGGGAATCGGGAGTTGGTGTTTGGGAGTTCAACGGCTCCGCTCGTGCAGCGTCAGCATCCTTTGAATCTCCGCCACCAGCTCGTCAGGCAGGCACGGCTTGGTCACGAACGAGTCGCAGCCGGCCTGCCGTGCACCCGCGACATGGCCGGCCAGCGCGTAACCGGTCAGCACCACGATCGGAATGTGGCGCGTCCGCTGGTCGAGCTTGAGCCGCCGCGTGGCTTCCCAGCCGTCCATCCTGGGCAGCGCGAGGTCCATCAGGATGAGGTCGGGCATCAGCTCGAGCGTTCTGTCGATGGCCTCGCAGCCATCGGTGGCCTCTGCCACGCGGAATCCGGAGAACTGAAGGTACGCCGCGTACATCTCCCGCGCGTCCTGATAATCGTCCACGACGAGCACCAGCGGGATTGCGTTTTCAGCCATCGTCGTCGTCGACAGCTCCTCGTACGCCTTCATGCTTCACGAGCCTCGAAGCCCCTTGGACCGCCATGCAGCGACGCCCCCTTCGGGATGCGATTGAGGACGCCCGACAAACCGCCGAGCTGCGCACGATGTCCCACTTGCTGACGACTAAGTGTCTCGTCTCCGAAGTCTCTTTGCATCAGGGTCGCGTTCGATCCCGGCCGGCGACGTACGGCGACCCCTTCAAACCGCCCGGTACTGCCCAGCATTCCAGGCCGTCGCACCTTGTCGGCCGGGCAGATGGCCACATCCGATGCTCGCAAGACTCCAGTGACCGGGCAAGACGTTACACGGATGATGCAAGGCGGCGGCCAGCCGAAAGCGCCGGAAAAACGTCCGGATCTGCATGCAGTCAATGCAGGGGTGTCACCAGAGTGCAGCGAAACCGGGCGATTTTCCTGAAGAGGAAACCGGTCTCCACAAGCTCATCACCAGTCGCTGTGCGTTGAACCTGGACGGTCGATCCGTTCGTAGGTGTGGGCGCCGAAGGCGTCGCGCTGGGCCTGCGTGAGGTTCTGCGGGAGCCGCGCCGTGCGGTAGCTGTCGAAGTAGGCAAGCGCGGCGGCATGCGCGGGCAGCGGGATGCCGGCTGCTGCCGCTCGCGCGACGGTTCGGCGCCACCCGGCCTGCGCCCCGTCGAGCATCTCGCCGATCGCCGGATCGAGCAGCAGATTCGGCAGAGCCGGGTTCACCGTGAAGGCATGCCGCACCGTATCCAGCAGACGCGCGCGGATGATGCACCCGCCCTTCCAGATCCGCGCGATCTCGGCAGCGTCCACGTGCCACGTGTAATGGACCGAACCGGCCCGGATGAGCGCCATGCCCTGGGCGAATGCACAGATGCGCCCGGCATGGAGCGCCATCTCGAGATCCCGTTCCACGGACTGCCGGTCCTGCTCGAAGCTCGTGGCGCCCGCGGGAGGCTCGATGAGTGTCGACGCCGCGGCTCGTTCACCCTTCATGCTCGACAGCACGCGCGCGTCTATCGCGGCGGCAATCGTCGGCGCAGGAACCGCCAGGTCGAGCGCCACCTGCGCCGTCCAGCGTCCGGTTCCCTTCTGGCCCGCCCTGTCGAGCACGAGGTCGACGAGCGGCCGACCCGTCTCGCCGTCGATGACCCGGCAGACGCGGGCGGCCAGCTCTACGAGGAAGGACTCGAGGGGCCCCTGATTCCAGCGATCGAAGACGTCCGCGGTCTGGGGCGCCGTCAGCCCGAGGCCGCGCCGCAGGACATCCCAGGACTCGGCGATGAGCTGCATGTCGGCGTACTCGATGCCGTTGTGAACCATCTTGACGAAGTGGCCCGCGCCGTCTGGTCCGACATGCGTCACGCAGGGGCCGGCCTCGGTTCTTGCGGCAATCGCCTCGAGCACATCCTGCAGCAGGTGCCATGCGTCGGCCGATCCGCCCGGCATCAGCGACGGACCGTGGCGGGCCCCATCCTCGCCGCCCGAGACGCCGCATCCGACGAAGTGGACCGACGATTGACGAAGCGCGGCCTCGCGCCGTCTCGTGTCCTCGAACCAGGAGTTGCCGCCGTCGACGAGCACGTCGCCGGGATCGAGCAGCGGACCGAGATCGGCGATCGTCTGGTCGACCGGCGCCCCGGCGGGAATCATCATCATGATGCGGCGCGGCCGCTCGATCGCGCCGGCGAGCTCGGCGAAGGTCTTCGTTCCCTGAAACGCTGCTCCACGATGGACTGTCACGAACTCGTCGACCCGCGCAGGCTCGAGATTCCACACGGCGACAGGTACGCCGCGCGACTCGATGTTGAGCGCGAGGTTGCGCCCCATGGTGCCGAGGCCGATGATGCCGAACCGCGACCGACTCATGAACCGGCCACCAGGGCGTGGAGCGCGCGCTCGAAGGCGGCATCGCGGGATCTGATCCGCAGCTCCTCCTGAATCAGCGCCGCCAGGCTTTGATCGCCGAGCGGCACATACTGGGACATGCTTCGGTGACCCCTGATCGTGGCCGAGGTGTGCACGCACGTGCAGCTGGGCGTCGCACGAAGCTCCAGCGCCTGCTCGCCGTCGCCGAACGTGATCTCCTCGATGGGCAGCCCGAGCGTGCCATCGGCCAGACTCACCTCGATCTTCTCGCCGGCCTCCACGCTCGTTTTCAGCCAACCGGCGAGCAGTGCGGCGGCAATCGAGTCCGCCGCGGTGATTCGAAGCTGTGTGAAGCCGGCCGCAGCCGCGCGGATCTCGGGCATATCGAAGAAATTCGCCACGAGCGACCGCCAGCGGGTGAGCCGCGTCCAGTGGAGATCGCCGATCGGCGTGCCGTCCAGAAGCGGGAGGGCGCGGGCCCAGATCCCGCGCGGATCATCTTCGTCGATGAGCAGCCTGTCGGCGAGCGCGGCGACGGCATCGAGAGTCTCCGGCGGTCCGCCGCGCCACCACACGAGCGTCGGCAGGCTGGAGAGGCGCAGGGCAGCCACGGCGTTGTCCACGAAGCGCGGCTCGAGGCCGCGCAGCGCGATCGCGTTCGATGCGACGCGCGCGCCGGGCATCGGCTGCGAACCGGTCGGGATGAGCACCGCCCGTACGCCCCCGTCCCCGAGGTGCCGCAGCGCCTCCGCCGCGTCGCACAGCCGCTCGTGCGGGCCGACTGCGACGACCGTGGCCATGAGCGCGCGCCCGTCCGCCCGCCTGTGCGTCCCATCCCCGCCCGACGCCAGCGCCGCGGCGATGCTCGAGAACGGCACGTCCACACCGTCCGGCAGCAGCGTCTGCCGCCCTTCGCTCATAACGTCCTCCATCGCCGCCCTTCGTGGGCCATCAGCGCGTCGGCCTTCGCCGGTCCCCATTCGCCGGCCTCGTACTGCGGGATTTCCGCGGGCTTCTCGCGCAGCCATCTCTCGTGAATCGGCGAGATCAGCGCCCAGGACGCTTCGACGAAATCGTGGCGCGCGAACAGCGTCGGATCGCCCAGCATCGCGTCGAGGAGCAGCGTCTCGTAGGCCTCGGGCACGCCGGTGCCAAAGGCCGATGCGTAGCGGAAGTTCATCATCACCGGCGCGAGCTGCATCCGCGTCCCCGGCAGCTTGGCCTCGAATCGCACCGAAATGCCCTCGTCCGGCTGCACGTTGATCACGAGCAGGTTCGGCGCCACGGATGTCGCGCTCACGTTCCGGAAGATCTGCAGCGGCGGTCTGTGGAACTGTATCGCGATTTCCGTGGTTCGCTTCGGGAGCCGCTTTCCGGTCCTCACGTAGAACGGGACGCCGGCCCACCGCCAGCTGTCGAGGTGAAGGCGCATTGCCACGTAGGTTTCGGTCACGGACGCGGGATCGACGCCGGGCTCCCGCCGGTACGCAACGACCCCGCTTCCGTTCACCCATCCATCGCCGTACTGCGCCCTGACAACGGTCGGGGTTCCGCCGCGCTCGTCGACGAGCGGCTGGATCGAGAGCAGCGCGTCCAGCTTTCGATCGCGCACGCTCTCGGCACTGAACGCAATGGGCGGCTCCATGGCCACGAGCGTCAGGAGCTGCATCAGGTGATTCTGCACCATGTCGCTCAGCGCGCCGGCCGTCTCGTAGTAGGCGGCCCGCTGCTCGACTCCCACGGTCTCCGCCGCCGTGATCTGCACGTGATCGATGTAGCGGCGGTTCCAGATCGGCTCGAACATGCCGTTGGCGAACCTGAACACCATCAGGTTCTGCACCGTTTCCTTGCCGAGATAGTGATCGATGCGAAAGACCGAATCCTCGGCGAAGTGCCGGTGGAGCAGCCGGTTCAGATTCCGCGCGGACTCGAGGTCGGTGCCAAACGGCTTCTCGACGATGACGCGGCGCCAGCCACGCGCGGGAGTCGTGACGAGATCCGCGGCGCCGAGCCCTTCGACGACCGATCCGTACGCGCCAGGCGGAATGGCCAGGTAGTACAGCACACCCTCGCTGCCGTCGAGATCGGCGATGCGCCGGCGCAGGCGCTCGTAGAAGGCCGGATCCCCCGGATCGCCCGAGACGTAGTACAACCGGCTCGCCAGCGAGTCTGCCACCTGGTCGCGCTCGTCGCGGACACCCGCGAATTCCCGCAGGCTCTCGTGAAAGCTCGCGCGAAAGCGCTCGTCGTTCAGCTCGCTCCGCCCGACGCCGATCACCGCGAACCTGGCTGGCAGACGCTGGCCGCGGCTCAGGTGGTAGAGGGCCGGAAGCAGCTTCCGGCGCGACAGGTCTCCCGACGAGCCGAAGATGACCATCGTCGTCGGCCCCGGCGTTGGTTCGATGCGGAGGTTGTCCTGCAGCGGATTGTCGGAGGTGGGCTGGCGCACGGTCGCGATCCTGCCAGCCCATTCTGGCCGAGGCGGGCGGTTTTCGCCAGCTGATCCGTCTCTGCCTCCTAGCTCCTAGCTCCTGTCTCTGTCTCCTGTCCTACCTCCGATCGGCGAGATAGCCGGCGATCGCATCGAGCTGCTCCGCGCTCAAGCGGTGGCCGAACGCGGGCATGTCGGCGTCCGGGTCCACCGCTTCCGGGTCGGCAATCCAGCGTCGGAGCGTCGCCGCGTCGTGCTTGCGGCCGACAACCGTCAGTTCGGGGCCGTCGTCTCCTCCTTCGCCGTCGATCACATGACAGCCGATGCAGTGCCGCGCATAGACCGCGGCGGCGGTTTCCGTCCGCGGATCCATCGCCGGGTACCGATCGCGCCCGAGCCGCTGCACGTACGCGACGATTGCCGCGATCTCCCGCTCGTTGAGAACCAGGGGCGGCTGACGAAGCCCCGGGGCGATCACCTCCGGATCGACGACGTGGCCCGTCAGCCACTCCGCGCCGCGGCCGGTCGAAGGCGAATCGAGCGGGTCGGCGATTCCTGCCTCTGCATGGCATCTCGCGCAGCCTGCGGCGCCCGCCATCACGCCGCCGCCGATCTCGCGCAGCGTCCACCCGTCGCGCGTCGCGGCGGTCGCCGGCCGGTCCCTCCACCCGAGCGCCGTCAGGACGGCGAGCACGAGGACCATCGCGAGAGCCGAGCCGATGACGAGCGGCCGCCGGCGGGGATCGCGATCGGGCCCGCGATCGATCCACGGCAGCAGCGCGAGCATCATCGCTGCCAGCGCCGGCAGCAGGATCGCGCCGGCAACCTCCCAGTGGCCGGGGAAGTACTTCAGTAGCTGGAACAGGCCAAGGAAGTACCACTCGGGACGCGGGATGTAGGTGGGGTCGGTCGGGTCCGCCGGGCCGTCGAGCGACGGCGCCCCGTGCCACGCGAACGCCGCGAGAGCGCCCAGGACGACGACCACGACGGCGACGTCACGGGCCGCGTGAAAGGGATAGAACGGCAGCGCCGCGCCGTCCCGTGGACGGACCGGACCAGAGATGCCGTGCCGGCGCATGAGCGCCAGGTGAACGACGACCAGCAGCAGCAGCGCGGCCGGCAGGAAGATGACGTGCGCCGCGTACCAGCGCGTCAGCGTGAGCGCGCCGATGCTCGCGCCGCCCTGCACGATCGCCGCGACGGCATCGCCAGCCACCGGGGCCAGCCGTGCGATGTTGATCGTGACGACCGTCGCCCAGTATGCCCGCTGGTCCCAGGGAAGCAGGTAACCCGTCAGCGCAAAGGCCAGCATCAGGCCGAGCAGCGCGAGTCCCGAGAGCCACGTCGCCTCCCGCGGCGGCTTGTAGGAACCCAGCACGACGACGCGCAGCAGATGCAGCGCGAGGGCGATCACGATGAAGCTGGCGCCGTAGTAGTGAAGGCCTCGGACCACGCGCCCCGTCGTGCTGCCGTCGACGAACCGGACGCTCTCGTACGCATGATCGGGCGTCGGAGCGTAGTACAGCGTGAGGAACGCCCCTGTCAGAACTTGAACCGCAACGAGCGACAGGAGCACGCCGCCCAGCGTGAAGAGCCAGCCGGTCCCGGCGGGAATCGGCTCGTCGAGCAGTACCCGGGCGATCCGGCGATAGCCGATCCGCGCATCGAGCCAGTCGAGGATGCGCCGACTCACCGTCGTACGAGCACCGCGCGGGATCCGGCGTCCACCCGCGTCGCGACCGTGTCGAGCGGTCGCGGCGGCGGCCCTTCGATCACCCGGCCCGCGGCATCGTACGCGCCGCCGTGGCACGGGCAGATCAGGCGCTTCGCCGCGCCGTCCCAGTGCACCTGGCAGCCGAGGTGCGTACACGTGGCCGAAAAAGCCGTCACGTCGCGCGCCCCGTTCCAGATCAGAAACACCGTCTCCCGCGCGCGGGCGCGGTACCAGCCGTCCACGCGTGGGACCGCCACGACGCGCGGGACGGGAACATCCGGTATGAGGTCGTCGAGTGTGCCGGCTCGCAGCCACCGCTCGCGGGAAGCGGTAGCGCCAGGGCGGACGGCAAAGACGCCCAGCAGCGTGGCGAGCGCCCCGCCGATGGTCGCGCCGACTGCGTTGACGAGAACGGAAAGCGTGCGGCGGCGCGAGGGGTCGGGCGCCGGCTGAACAGACTGCTCCATGATCCGAAAGGCTTGTTGCGAACCGCGGGCCAGCAGGAACGCAAGGCGCGCGGCGCGGCGATCACCTCAAATCAGCCGGTGATCGCCCGGTCGTGCGCGGCAGATGGAAGCCCGGTTCCGTGATTCGTAAGAGCGCTTTCGGATTAGGACCCGTCCGTGAATAAGTGCCACTCCGGGCGTCGAGGCGCCCACAGGGCAAGGCGCAAGGAGCGCGCATACCGGGTCCTTACCTGTTCCGGCTGACCTTCTGAAGGTACTCCTTCGCTCCGGGGGTCCCGAGCAGACCTAGGTGTTCGAGAACCACGCGGCGCAGCGCCGCGTTCCGTTCGCGCTCCGCGATGCGGATCAGCTGCTCTTCGGCGCGGGCGTTGAAGAGGCCGACGATAATCGGGCGTTTCATCTCCGCGGCCGCGCGGTTGTACAGCGCCCAGAGCTGCTCGGTGCCGCCCGCCTGTCCCAGCGTGACAATGGCCCTCTGGCGCAACTCGAGGTTCTTTTCTGACTGCACGATCGTCAGCAGCGCACGCTGCTCCGACCGCTCGCCGAGCGAGTTGACAATCTGGCGCTTCAGGGCCAGTTCGCCAGGCGATGCAGCCGTGTAGAACTCCAGCAGCTTCCCGGGCACGTCGGGCCCTCCGAATCGGCCCAGCTCGCGGATGGCCGCGACGCGAACCGGCTCGACGCCCACCCGCACCACATGCATGATCGTCTCCTGTGCTTCGGGTCGATCCGACTGCGCGAGCAGGAACACCGCACGGCTGGCCGCGCCGGGGTGCGCCGGCTCCAGGGCAATGTCCTTCAGAATGGGGATGACCTTCTCGGCGTCCGTCCGGATGAGATACCCGAGCGCCTGTACTCGCAGGTCGGGATCCGGGTGAAAGCTCTCGGATACCCAAATCGCCGGTGGCCTCGGCGTGTGAACCCTGGCGGGCGGCGCCGGCGTCGCTGGCGTCGCACGCACGGGGGGAGGAGGCGGGGGGGGCGCGCCGGACGCGCGCGCCGGAGCCGGCGGTGGCGCGGGCGGAGCCGGGGCCACCGCCGTCCACCACAGCACGTCGATGCGCCCGACGCGGACGGCCATCTGGATCCGCAGCGCGCCCGCCGGTTTCACCCAGAGGCTCGACGGATACTCACGCTCGAGCCGCGAGATCGTCGCGATCGCCGCCGCCTGATCGCCGGCCTCGTTCAGGCTGTGTGCGAGCCAGTAGAGCGCTTCGTCGCGGCCGCGCTCTTTCGGGTCGGCGACCACGGCGCGCAGCTCCGCGATCGCACGCGTCCACTGCTCTTCGGCAATGTGGTCCTTCGCGCGCGCAAGCCGCTGCGACTCGCCTGTATCCGCGGCAGCGGGTGCGGCGCACGCGAACGCCGCCACCAGCGCCAATACAGCCAGTGTGGTGTGGTTCGGCCACAGTCCCTTGCTTGCGTGTGTATGCATGATCGTCGTCCGGAGACGCTGAACCCTCGCGGTCACGGACCTGCTCGGGCCACCACGTTCATTTTCGTCACGAGATCCCGCTTCTGGATCAGCCGCTGAATCTGCTCGAGCGTCTCAGGCTCCGGCGTCCGGGAGAGCGACGCCTGGAGCAGCACCAGTTCCAGGTCGCTCATGACGCGCGCCAGCCGGGTCAGACCGCGCGCCTCCGCCGCCTGACGATACAGCCGCGTGTCGCTCAACAACGCCGAGGCGAGCTGCCGCTCGTACTCCCAGTCGGCCGGCGAAGCCCCATGGGGATCCTTGTTGATCAGACCGAGCACCACCAGTTTCGACCGTTCGAAGTGCTGTTCGCTTAGGGAGGCGAAGCCGGTCTCGGCCGACCACGTCGATGGCCCGAGTCCGCCCGGCGCCACGTCCGCCGTCAGAGGCTCCCGAGGCGCCTCCATCGGGCGCGATCGCGCCACGTAGAACACACTCGTCGTCGCCAGCGCGAGGAGCGCCGCCATCGAGAGCGGAACCACCAGCCGGCGCGCCGGCGACAGGATTGGAAGGGCGCCGCGGAACTCCCGCACGGGAGCGGCACGCGCGGTTCGCTCGCGTTGGAGCCGGTCGTCGAGCCGCTCCATGAAGCCGGTCCAATCCCCGTCGGCCGGCTCGCAGATATCCGGTCGCGTCGCGAGCGCAGCCCGGATCACCGTCAGCTCCTCGAGTGCCCGGCGGCACTCCCCGCAGTCCGACATGTGAGACCGCAGCTCGGCCGCCGCTTCCTGTTCGAGCTCGCCGTAGAAATACAGCTCGACACGGCCCGACTGCTGCACCGCGCAGGCGATCATGCCCGGCCTCCCGCTGTCACGTTCGCCGCCGTCAGCGCCGCGCGCAGCCGATGCACCGCGGCGTGCAGCTGGCGCTTCACCGTCCCCTCGGCGAGTCCGAGGGCTTCGGCGATCTCGCAGAGCTTCAAGCCCTGGTGATGTCGCATGACGAAAACGATGCGCTGGCCCGCCGGCAGTTGTGCGATCTCCGACTGGAGCAGCTCGCCAAGCTCGCCGCCGTAGGCGATTTCCTCGGGTCCGGGCCCGCCCTTCGGCGTATTCACCAGCCTCTGCTCGGCGTCCTCTCCGCACGGTGTAGAGGCAGCGGAACCCTGGCGGCGGCGATGGTCGATGCAGGCGTTCATGACGATTCGATACAGCCAGGAGGTCAACTGCGCGTCCTGGCGGAAACGATCGAGCGAGCGATAGACCTTGATGAAGACTTCCTGAGCGATGTCTTCCGCGTCATGATGGTTCCCGGCGAACTGATACGCCACACGGTACACCATGGCGCGGTGCCGCTCGACGAGCGCCTGAAAGGCGGTCGGGTCGCCGCCCGCCGCGCGGGTAATCAGGTCCGATTCAGCCATCCAGGGCCCGTGTCAGCAGTATGACGCAGGGGAGCGCTCCCCGGTTGATCGGCGGATCCGGGCGTCGGGGGGAGGATTCACAGCCGTACCCATCGCACGGGGTTGCCGCGACTGGCGAGGAAGCGTTCGAAGTCGGTGAAGCTGATGGTCAGGCTGGCCGTGTTCACGTTGGGATGGAAGATCAGCCGGTCGGCACGCCGCAGATCTTCGTCGATGACGACCCTGACGGCATGCGACGCGTCGTTGATGAGGCCGAACGGAGAGACGGAGCCCGGCGTGAGCCCGAGGTGCGTCATCAGGCGCTCCGGAGACGCGAAGCTCAGACGGTCGTCACCGATCACCCTGGCAAGCTGGCGAAGGTCCGCCTGCCGCTCGATGCCGAGCATGGCCAGGTAGTGTCGATCGCCCTTCTTGTTCCTCAGAAACAGGTTCTTGACGGCATAGGCCGGTATCGCCGACCAGTGCTCGGCCGCCTGCTCCGCCGTGAATACCGGCGGGTGCGTGTAGCTCGCATAGGGGATGCCCAGCGCGTCGAGCAAGGCAAACACGCGGGTCGTCGGCTCGTCCATCTTTCTAACGTGGGGCTCCGCCCCACACTC
>DATIEW010000117.1:0-25495 GCA_035455585.1 Vicinamibacterales bacterium
TACACGGCGTCTGATTTCGTAGGATCAGACAGTTCGAGAATGGCCGGCGATCAAGGCCGGCTGTGGCAGCCAAGCCGCGGGTGGACTCCTCCCCGCCCGCGGCTTGCTGTTTTCTTGTCCACCCTTCGACTCACCTCCGTCTGACGCGTCCCGCTCACCCTATTTCACCTCTTTTCAGCGACAGGTCATGCGGCCGTTGCTCCGCCGGCGCTACACTGCTGGATGTTTGTAGCTTCCGCCTTCAGGCGCGGCCTGGGATCTTCGGGCTCGAAGCCGGAAGCCGGGAGTCGATTTGTTTGCAGCAGCGGAGGATCCTGACGTGAAGATCGCGCTCGTATCTCCCAAGGGTCCGCTGTACCGCCGCCGCGGCGGTATCTTCCGCCGGTCGCTGCGGTACGCGCCGCTGACGCTGCCGACCCTTGCGTCGCTCGTCCCACCCGATCTCGACGCGAAGCTGACGCTCGTCGACGAGGGCATCGACGAGATCGATCCGGCCCTCGACACCGATCTCGTGGGTCTGACGGTGATCACCGGGACGGCGCCCCGCGCGTACGAGCTTGCCGCCGGCTTCCGGGCCCGGGGGATCGCTGTCGTTCTCGGCGGGCCGCACGTCACGCTGGTTCCCGACGATGCGCAGCCGCATGCCGACGCGGTGGTTGTCGGATATGCCGAGGACGCGTGGCCGCAGCTCCTGCGCGAGTTCGCCTCCGGTTCGCTCCGGCCCCGCTACGTGCAGCAGCCCGGACTGTCGCTCGCCGCTCGGCCGTTTCCCCGGCGGGATCTCCTGCCCTCGCGACGCTTTCTCACGACGAACGTGTTCGAGGCGACGCGGGGCTGCGTCCACGGCTGCGAGTTCTGTGTCGTCCCGTCCGCCTGGGGCCGCAAACCGTATCAGAAGCCGGTCGAGGAAGTCGTCGCCGACATCCGGCAGCATGGCGCGCGCAAGCTGATCTTCGTGGATCTGAACCTCATCGCCGATCGCGACTACGCGGCGGCGCTGTTCGAGGCGCTGATCCCGCTCCGCGTGCAGTGGTACGGCCTCTCCACGGTGCTTCTGGCCGACGATCTGCCGCTGCTGCGGCTTGCGACGCGGAGCGGGTGCCGGGGCCTGCTGCTCGGCTTCGAGTCCATCCGTCAGGAGAACCTGAGAAGCTCGAGCAAGGGCTTCAACCGTCCGGGCCGATTCGCAGAGGTCGTGTCGCTTCTGCACGCGCACGGGATTGCGGTCTACGGCTGTTTCGTGTTCGGGATGGATCACGACACGCCGGACGTCTTTCTCGAGACGGCGCGGTTTGCGGTCGAGGCGGGGATCGATCTTCCACGGTTTGCGATCGTGACGCCGTTTCCCGGCACGGCGCTCTTCCAGCGGCTGGAAAGGGAAGGACGCATCCTCACGCGCAACTGGGAGCTGTACGACGGGCAGCACGTCGTCTTCCAGCCTGCGAGGATGAGCGTTCGGGAACTGCAGGAAGGGACCGAGCGCGCGTGGCGCGCGGCCTACTCCCTCCCGTCGATCGCGCGCCGGCTGCGGGTCTCGCCTGCGCCTCCCCTGGTGGCCCTCGGCGCCAACCTGGGCTATCGTCACTACGCGCGCAACCTGCACCGCTTCTACAACTGCGACTGGATCATCGGCCGGGCCGGGGCGGGCCGCTCGGCGCCACCTTCCGCGGCGGCTGGGACGCTCGCCGTGCTTGCGCGGCCAGAGTAGGTACGAATGTGTCAGGTTCTCCGAGTAAGCACGGCTGAGGCGCGCACGGCGCGCCTGCGAGGGCACGGAGCGGGGCGATGGGGCCCCCGCGAGTGCCCGAGCCGGGGTGTGGGGCGGAGCCCCACGCTAGAATGAGGCTCACGCTCGTCCATCCCTGTATCGGCCGGCGCCGCGGCCAGCGGTACCTGCGCTCGTGGGAGATGGAGCCGCTCCCGCCCGCCACGATTGCCGGCATGACGCCTCCTGACGTCGCGATCAGGTTCTACGACGATCGGATGGAACCGATCCCGTACGACGAACCGACGGATCTCGTCGCGATGAGCGTCGAGACCTACACCGCCCGGCGCGCCTACCAGATCGCGTCCGAGTTCCGGCGGCGCGGCGTGCCCGTCGTGATGGGCGGCTTCCATCCGACCCTGTGTCCCGATGAAGCCTCGCGGTACGCCGAGGCCGTCGTCGTGGGCGAAGCCGAGCGGGTGTGGCCCCTCTTGCTCGACGACTTCCGACACGGCCGCATGCAGCGCATCTATCGCGCGGCGGGCCGCCCGCCGCTCGACGGCCTGCGGACAGACCGCCGCATCTTCCGGGGCAAGCGATACCTGCCCATCGGCCTCGTCGAAGCCGGCCGCGGCTGCCATTTCCGGTGCGAGTTCTGCGCCGTTCAGGCGATGTTCTCGAATACCCAGACGCGACGTCCGCTCGACCAGGTCCTCTCGGAGGTCGCGTCGATCCGCGGCGACAGAAAGCTGTTCTTCTTCGTCGACGACAACATCACGTCGAACCTCGCGGAGGCCAAGGCATTCTTCCGCGAGCTGGCGGCGCTGAGGATCCGATGGGTGAGCCAGGCCAGCATCAACGCGGCTCACGACGAGGAGTTCCTCGATCTGCTGGTGCGCAGCGGGTGCCAGGGCGTGCTGATCGGGTTCGAGAGCCTCAACCCGGCGGCGCTCGCCGCCATGCAGAAGAGCTTCAACACGATGCGCGGGGGCTACGAAGCCGCCCTCGCCAACCTGCGCCGCTTCGGCCTGCGCCTCTACGCCACCTTCATCTTCGGCTACGATGCCGACGATGCCTCCAGCTTCGAGAGAGCGGTGGAATTCGCACGGGCGCACAGGTTCTATATCGCAGCCTTCAACCACCTGACGCCGTTTCCGGGCACGCCGCTCTACGCGAGGCTTGCCGCCGAGAACCGCCTGCTCTACGACGCGTGGTGGCTCGACGAGAGGTACCGATACAACATGGTGCCGTTCAAGCCGGCGGCGATGAGCCCGGAGGCCCTTCAGCGGCACTGCCTCGACGCCAGACGCGCCTTCTACTCCTGGCCGAGCATCGTCGAGCGCGCCTTCGATCCGGTCAACCGCGCGAACGCCTTCATGTTCCGCAGCTTCTTCCCGATCAACACCATGCTCCGGATCGACACGAGGCGGCGCGACCGGTTTCCGCTGGGAGACGAGTCGTGGACGGGATCGCTTCTGCCCGCCGTCTGAGCGACCCGCCCGGGCCGCGCCCCCGGTTCCACAGGCGCGAGCGCCGCGCCGGCGACGGCTATCGTGTCGGCATCGCGGGACCGCAGGACGACGTCGAGATTCGCCGGCTGCTGCGCGAGACCGTGTTCCCCGGCGATGTCCGCGTCTCGCTCGAACGCGAGCCGGATGCCCTCGCCGCAGGTTCGATCGAAGGCGACGTTCACCACACGCTCGTCGCCCGCGATCGCCTGACCGGACGCGTGGCGGCGATTGCCGGCCGCTCCGTCCGCGACGCGTTCGTCAACGGCAGCGTTGTCCGACTCGGCTATTTCGGCCAGCTCCGAATCGATCGGGCATTCCGCGACCGCCGGCTGCTGGACGCTGGCTTCGCCTGCTGCAGGCGGCTCCACGAGGGCGCGGGCGCGCGTCTCTATCTCGCGAGCGTCGTCGCGGACAATCAGCCCGCGAGGCGTCTGCTGCGACGGCGGCACGACGGGTGGCCGTGCTTTCTGGAAGTTGCCGGTTTCGTGACGGTGGCGCTGACGGTGGGACGTGCGATGGGCCACGTCCCACCAGGTATCCGAATCGTCAATGGTTCGGTTGTGGGTCTCGAGGCGCTCGCCAACTGCCTTCGGCGCAACAACCGGAGGTATCAGTTCGCTCCGTGCTGGAGCGCAGCGGACCTTCGTTCCCCCTTGCGTTCACGCGGCCTGGCAGCCGGCGATTTCGTGGCCGCGCTCCGTGGGGACGGCGTCGTGGGATGTCTGGCCTGCTGGGATCAGCGTGCTTTCAAGCAGGTGGTCGTGCGGGGATACTCGCCACGGCTTGCCCGGCTGCGGCCGCTCGTGAACGCCGCCTCGCCGTGGACCGGCATGCCCCGCCTTCCGGAGAACGGCACGCGGCTCGACTCGGCATATCTCTCGCACGTGGCTGTCGACGAGGACGATCCGGACGTGCTGCAGGCGCTGATGACCGCCGGCTGCCTGTTGGCGGCGGACAGGGGAATTGCCACTGCGCTCGCCGGATTCCCTGACGGCAGTCCACTCCTGCGCCGCGCGCGCCGGTCTTTTCCACACCGGTCTTACGACAGCGTTCTCTACGTGGCGTTCTGGGAGGACGGGGAAGGGGACGCGCGGGCGCTCGACGGACGGCCGGCCAACCCGGAGCTGGCAATCCTGTGACGACGACACGGACCGCCAGCCGGCTGACGGGCCGGTTCGTCTCGCGCGAGGCGCTCGAAGCGCGCGAGCGCGACACGATGTTCGCGCTGCTCGGAGCCCATTTCGATGGCGTACGTCGCGAGACGTTCGAAAGCGATCTGTCGGAGAAGAATTGGATCATCCTCCTCGAGGACGACCGGGGTGTTCTCAGAGGCTTTTCCACGCTTCTCGTCTATCGCACCACCGCGGCGGGCTGCGACGCGGCGATCGTCTACTCGGGCGACACCATCGTGGAACGAGCGTGGTGGGGCAGCACCGCGCTCCCGATGACCTGGCTTCGCGCGGTGCGCAGCGTGGCGCCCGATTGCGGCCGTCGCGTCTACTGGCTGCTGTTGACGTCAGGCTATCGGACCTATCGATTTCTTCCCGTGTTCTTCCGCGAGTTCCACCCCACCTGCGAGCACTCGAAGGCGGAAGATCGCCTGCTGCTCGACAGGCTCGCGACGGAGCGGTTCGGTCCTCGATTCGACCGGGAGACCGGCATCGTCCGCTTCGAGCGGCCGCAGGTGCTCGTCGCGGAGCTGCTCGACGTGCCCGACGGCCGGAGAAGCGATCGGCACGTCGCGTTCTTTCTGGAACGGAACCCGGGATACGTGCGCGGAGACGAGCTGGTATGCCTGACGCGGATCGGCGACGACAACCTCACGCCGGCGGCGCGGCGCTTCGCGCGGAGCCTTGACCGCAGAGATCTTGAAACAAATCCCAACCTCCAACTTCCCAACGCCCAAGGAGATGAGGTTCGACCGCACATCAGGAACTTGAGAGGTGCTTCACACCGCTCACGTGAGATGCATCGGGTTTCAGCACCAGGCCCCGAGCCAGCTGCCTTGGGAGTTGGGAGTTGGCAGTTGGGAGTTGACGCATTACGCATGGACATCGGATCGGCCGCAGCGAATCTCGTCTGGGCGGGGATGGGCGTGGGCGCCAGGCGGCGCTTCCGCTCGAGCCTCAGGGATCCGATTGGCGCCCAGCACCGGCTGCTCGCCGGATATCTCCGCGAGAACCAGGACACGGAGATCGGACGGAGCCTCGGTTTCTCGCGAATCCTGGAGCGCCTGCGCGCGCCGGGATCCGCCGGCACCGAGTTGGACGAGCTGCACGACGAGTATCAGCACCGGGTGGGGCTCAGCGGCTATGACGACATCGAGCCGCTCGTCCGGAGGGTCGCGCGAGGCGAGCCGGATGTCCTGACGCGGGATGCCGTGCGGCGCCTCGTGCCGTCGAGCGGCTCGACGTCTTCGGTGAAGCTGGTTCCCTGCACGGCCCGTCTCCGGGAGGAATTCAGCCGGGCGGTCGATGCATGGATCGGCGATCTGTTCCGCAACCAACCGGGCCTGATGGGAGGGCCCGCGTACTGGTCGATCACGCCGGCAGTTCCGGTCGAGCACGAGGCGGCGGCGGTTCCCGTCGGCTTCGATCACGACAGCGAGTATCTCGCGGGCGCGCGGCGAGCCCTTGCGCGCAGGATCCTGGCGGTGCCCGACGAGGTCAGCCTCATCAGGGAGCCGGAGGCTTTCCGATACCTGACGCTGCTCTTCCTCGCGCGCGCCCGAGATCTGCGACTGATTTCCGTCTGGCACCCGAGCTTCCTGAGCCGGCTCCTCGACGCCCTGCCGCAGCTGCTCGATCGCGTCATCGACGACATCGCGCGCGGCACGGTCTCCATGCCGTCCTCCGACCGGTCTGTTCCGAGTCCACTGAGGGTTCTCCGCCGCAGGATGAGGCCCGACGCCGCGCGCGCCGCCGAGCTGAAGCGCCTCTCCGGTGCGACAGCGTCCGGGATCTGGCCCCATCTGGCGCTCCTGAGCTGCTGGGCCGACGGCCCTGCACGGGCGCCGGCCGCGGACCTCGCGGCACGATGCCGCGTGCCCATCCAGGCCAAGGGCCTCATCGCGACAGAAGCCGTCGTCAGCATTCCGTTCACGAGCGGGCATCCGCTGGCGATCGGGTCGCACTTCTTCGAGTTTCTCGATTCCTCCGGCAGGGCGAGGCTCGCTCACGATCTGCACACCGGCGGCGAGTACGGAGTCGTGGTCACGACGGGCGGAGGGCTGTATCGATACAAGCTTGGCGACAGAGTCCGCGTCGAGGGATGGATCGAGCGCACACCCTCCGTCCGCTTCATCGGGAGAGACGATCGCGTGAGCGATCGCTTCGGCGAGAAGCTGAGCGACGGCTTCGTGGCGGGAGTCATCGAGACGCTGTTTGCCGGCCGGCCCGAGCCGCGCTTCGCCATGCTGGCGCCCGAGGAGACCCGGATCGGCGTGGCCTATACACTGTTCGTCGAGATCGCCGAGACAGATCCCGGGATCAGCGAGGCGGCCCTCGAACGGGAGCTGCGGAAGAATCCCCACTACGCCTGGTGCGCCGATCTGGGGCAGCTTCGTCCGGCGCGCGTGGTGCGCGTGGGGGCTGGCGCCGATCGCCTGTATGTCGAGGCCTGCGTTGCGCGCGGACAGCGCCTCGGCAACGTGAAGCCAGCCTCGCTCGATCGGGAGAGCGGGTGGGAGTCGAGGCTGGGAGGTAAGGGAGGCGCCAATACGCCCTCTTGAGTCCAGCCTGAGGCGTCGGTGCCCTGCACGGTCGGCGACCGATGATATGGTTCGGGCGCAGATTGGAGGGCTGATGACGGCATCCGGAGGATCGACGGCGCCCGTGCGTCCAACGCTCCTGACGCGGGGGCTGGCAATCATCGAACGCGGCGGCAACGCGCTCCCGCATCCGGCCACGCTCTTCGCCATGATGGCCGGGTTGGTGATCGTCGTGTCGGATATTGCGGCGCGCTCGGGCCTGCAGGCGGTCCACCCCGGGACGGGCAAGCTCGTGCAGCCGGTCAGCCTCCTGACGATCGACGGCCTGCACCGCATCCTGACCGGGATGGTGTCGAACTTCACGGGGTTCGCGCCGCTCGGAACGGTGCTGGTGGCCATGCTCGGGATCGCCGTGGCCGAGGGCAGCGGCCTCATCGGCGCCGCGCTCCGCCTGATCGTGCTGTCCGCGCCGGCGCCGCTGTTGACGTTTGCGATTGTATTCGCCGGCGTGATGTCGAACACGGGCGGGGAGGTCGGCTACGTCCTGCTGGTGCCGCTGGCTGCGGTGATCTTCGCGGCGGTCGGCAGGCACCCGCTCGCCGGGCTGGCCGCCGCGTTCGCCGGCGTGTCGGGCGGATACAGCGCCAACCTGCTGCTCGGCACGGTCGATCCGCTCCTGGCCGGTCTCTCCGAGGAGGCCGCGCGCCTCGTCGATCCCGCGTATATCGTCAACCCGGCCTGCAACTACTACTTCATGGCCACTTCCACGTTCTTCATCGCGGCGACCGGCACGCTGCTGACCGAATACCTGGTCGAACCGCGGCTGGGGCCGTGGAGCGGCGCGCGAGGGGGGGAAATCGCGTCGTTGAGCGCAGCCGAGAAGCGCGGGCTGTGGTTCGCGCTCGGCGCGGCGCTGCTCATTGCCGCGATCCTCCTGCGGGGAACGGTTCCCGAAGACGGGTTTCTCCGCAATCCGCAGACGGGGGAGCTGCTCCGGTCCCCGTTCATGTCGGGCATCGTCTCTCTCATCTTCATCATCGGCGCGATCGTCGGGCTCGCCTACGGCGTTGGTGCGCGCACGATCAAATCGGACTCCGACGTCGTGAAGGCGATGGGAAAAGCGATGGAGACGCTGGGCGTCTATCTGGTGCTGGTGTTCTTCGCGGCGCAGTTCGTCGCGTATTTCGGCTGGACGAACCTCGGCATCATCACCGCCGTCAAGGGCGCCGAGCTGCTGCGCGCTTCGGGCCTCGGAACCATCCCGCTGATCGTTGCCTTCATCATGGTCTCGGCGACGATCAACCTGTTCATGGGCAGCGCGTCGGCCAAGTGGGCCATCATGGCGCCCGTCTTTGTGCCGATGTTCATGCTGCTCGGCTACACGCCTGAGTTCACGCAGGCCGCCTATCGCGTGGGAGACAGCATCACCAACATCGTGTCGCCGATGATGTCTTACTTCGCGCTCATCGTCGCCTTCATGCAGCGCTACAAGGAGGACGCCGGCATCGGCACCATCGTTGCGACGATGCTGCCGTACTCAGTGGCGTTCTTCATCGTGTGGACGCTGCTGCTGATCGGGTGGATTCTCGTAGGCCTGCCGGTCGGACCGGGCGCGGGGCTGTATCTCGCGGAGGGATAGGCGGGTGTTTCAGCCGGTCGAGTCGATGGAGGGAACGGAGCACCCGGAGGTTTTCCACCACGGAGAAACGGGGGGCACGGAGGGCGGCCGGTAGCAGCACCATGCACCGGGAGGATCTGGACCAGCCCGTCCCTGCTCCGTGCTCTCCGTGCCTCCGTGGTGGAAGCCTCTGTGTGCTCCGTTTCCCCCGTCCCTCGATTCGACCGAGCCTTGACGGGCGGCACGGGATTGGCTGATTCCTGCAGTGCGACCCGATCCCCGCGGCAGGTTGTCGAGTTTCTCGCAGATCCTGACCTGCTCCCCTTAGATTCTCCCGATCTCCTGATCTCCTGTTGAGATTCTCCTGATCTCAGCTCCCGACGGCCCGATGTACACTGGGCCATGGCGGACCTCGATGATCTCCCCCTCGACAAGCCGCGTGAGCCCGAACCTGCGCCGCGGGGGTTGAGGTGGCGGGCGGCGCTCATTGCTGCCCTCGTCATCGTTCTCGCCCTGATCGTCTGGAACTTCTTCGCGCCCTTCAGCCGTCCCGACTCCGACGTTCAGCTTCCGGTGGCCTCGGCTCCGGAGAGAACCGGCGACCGTCCCCTGCCCGTGGAGGGCGAAGCCATCGATCTCGCCCCGTTGGGCGAGACGGATCCGCTCGTGCGACAGCTCGTCGGCCAGCTGTCGTCGCACCCGAAGGTGGCGGCGTGGTTGGCGACCGATCAGCTGATCCGGAACTTCACCGTCGTCGTCGTCAACATCGCCAATGGGTCCACGCCCGCGAGACATCTCGGATCCGTGCGTCCCGCCGGGGAGTTCACCGTTGACAACGCCCGCGGCGACATCATCATCCACCCCCGCAGCTACCGCCGCTACGACGAGTATGCGGACGCGATCGCCGGCCTCGATCCGGTGGGCACGGCCAGGCTCTACGCGACGCTGAAGCCACGCATCCAGGAGGCGGCAGCCGAGCTCGGCTATCCGGACGACTTCACGCGGACGATGGAGCGCGCGTTCGTGGAGCTGCTGAAGACGCCGGTCGTCGAAGGCCAGGTCGGGCTCACGCCGAAGAGCGTGGCATACGATTTTGCGGACCCGAAGCTCCGGTCGCTCTCGGCTGCGCAGCGCCAGTTCCTGCGGATGGGCCCGCGCAACATGCGGATGGTCCAGACGAAGCTGCGTGAGATTGCCCAGCACATCGGCATCGCCCCTGAAGCTCTGCCCCGGTGAGCGCGCGTCCCGGGCCGCGCAGGGCAGCCCGAGCCCGGAGCTCACGCCTGTCAGCTTCCAACTGCCAACTCCCAACTCCCAAACCGTGTGAAGGGTCGAATCTGGCACATTGGGAGTTGGGAATTGGAGTCTTGGGAATTGATATGCGCACCCCCCGCGGGATGTAGACTGGGGTCGTGGTGACGACCCGGCCGGCCTGGATCGTGGCTGCGGCACTGGCGCTCGGCCAGGCGGGCTCTGTCCCTGCGCAGAAGCCAGCTCCGGACCGGGCGGACGGCACGGTCCGGCCCACCAATCCAGAACCCGCGGCCCGTTCCGTCCGGATCGACGTCGTCGTTACCGACCGCCGGGGCGCCCCCGTTCTCGATCTGAAGCCCGAGGACTTCCAATTGGTAGAAAACGGCGTTGCCCAGAGGATCGATGCCGTCGAGCTTCGCGTGACAGCGGCGGATGGGAGCGGGGCAACGCCATTCCCGATCGAGAATGACGCCGACGAGCTGCGCGCGGCGCGCGACCCTGATACGCGCATCGTTGGATTGATCCTCGACGAGTTTCACGTCGGCGCGGGCGCCGCGAGCGAGCGCGTCCGGCAGGCCGTGCGACAGTTCATCGACGAGCGGGTTCATCCCGGCGACCTGCTGGCGATCATGAAACCGCTCGACCCGGTGACCGCCATTCGCTTCACGCGCGACCGCTCGCTGGCGCGACAGGCGGTGGAGAGCTTCGCGGGCAGGAAGGGCGACTACACCCCGCGCACGGAGTTCGAGAAGAAGTACATGGGCCGGGCGCCCGCCGCCGTGGAGTTCGCGCGCGTTCAGATCGTCATGGCCGCGCTCCGCGCGATGGTGATGAAGCTCGGCGAGCTCGAGACGGGACGCTCTGCGGTCGTGCTGGTGAGCGAGGGGTTCGACCTCCCCGACACGCGCAGCCGCGAGCGGCGCGTGCCCGAGGTGCAGGGCCTGATCCGGGCGGCCAGCCGCTTCAACGTGGCGGTCTACACGTTCGACCCGTCGGGCGGCGAGGCGCTCGATGCGAGTGGCGCGGACGCCGGGACGGAAGCAACACTTCAGAGCATTGCCGCCCGCACAGGCGGGGAAGCCGTCGCCGGCACGGCGGATCTGCTGTCGGGGCTCGCCCGCGTGTCCCGCGATCTCGACGCGTACTACTTCGTGAGCTACACGTCCACTCACGCGGCCGATGGCCGCTTCTACGATATTCAGGTACGCACCACGCGGCGCGACGCCAGGGTCAGGACCCGGTCAGGCTACTGGGCGCCGCTCAGGAGCGAGCTGCTCAGCGCGCGTTCGGAGGAGCGGCGCTCCGCCCCGGTCCGCGCGCTGCGGCGCAGCCCGCTCATCCAGACGTGGCTCGGCCTCACCGTGAATCCCGATGGCACCGAACGGGTGACGTTCACATGGGAGCCCGCCAACGGTGCGTCGCGGGCGGCGCCGGTTCCCCACTCCATGTTCGTAACAGTGACCCGAGACGGTTCGGTGCTCTACGAAGGGGAGATCTCTTCGGCGCGGGCCCAGGCGCGGGGTCTGCTCGAGCGGGCGGCCAGGTTCGACACGCCGCCAGGGCGCATCCAGGTCGATCTGACGATCTATGGCGCCGACGGCAGCCAGATCGACACGGCGGCGCACGACATCGACGTGCCGGATGCCGGCCGGGCCGATCCGCTGATCCTGCCGCCCCAGGTCTTTCGCGCCGGGTCGGCGCGCGAGTTCCGCGAGCTGCTCGCTGCCGACGCCCCGGCGCCGGTGCCGTCGCGCACGTTCCGGCGCACGGAGCGGCTGCTGCTGCGCGTGCCCGCCTACTCCGCATCCGGAGCGTCCATCCGCCTGACCGCCCGCCTGACCAATCGCCGGGGCCAGGTGCTGCGCGGGCTTGCCCCTGCGATCATCGGCTCGTCCGGCATCACGCAGTTCGACCTGCCGCTCGCATCACTCGCTCCGGGCGACTACACGATCGACCTCACCGCCTCTTCCGAGCGGGGAAGCGCGCGGGAGCTGATCCTGTTCCGCGTCACCGGATGACGAGGTAATCGAAGGAGGCCGCCCGTGGCTCTGCGAACTACGATCGAAGAGTATGCCTACGCCGCGATGCGGATCGTGACGGCGTTTCTGTTCATCTTCCACGGCCTGCAGAAGCTGTTCGGGCTGTTCGATGGCAGGGCCGCCGAGCTGATGTCGCTCCGCGGCGCGGCGGGGATCATCGAGGTCACCGGCGGCGCGCTGGTGCTGGCGGGACTCCTCACGCGTGTCGCGGCGTTCATCTGCAGCGGCGAAATGGCGTTCGCCTACTTCATCGCGCACTCTCCAAGAGGGCTGTGGCCAATCCAGAATGGAGGCGAGCTGGCGGTGTTCTACTGCTTCGTCTTCCTCTTCATTTCGGCGCGCGGTGCCGGACCGTTGAGCCTGGATCGGCTCGTCAGGGGCGTGCGAACCTGATCCTCGTGCCTTGTCCCTTTTCCCTTGTCCCTTGACGCAGCTACACGCGTCTCAGCCGCTCGGCTGCCTGCTCGAGGGTCGCGTCCTTCTTTGCGAAGCAGAAGCGCAGCACGTGCGGCGCCGCCTGCTTGTAGAGGAACGGCGACGTCGGGATCGACGCCACGCCGTGCTCCCTGGTCAGCCTGATGGCGAAGTCCGCGTCGGCTTCGCGGGTGATCGCTGAATAGTCCATCAGCTGGAAGTAGCTTCCGCGGCAGGGCAGCGGCTTGAAGCGCGATCCCTCCATCAGCCCGAGAAACAGGTCGCGCTTGGCCTGGTAGAACGGCGCCAGCTCGGCCAGGCCCCGCCCCGCGGCCAGGAAGTCGGCGATCGCGTGCTGGACCGGCGTGTTCGTCGCGAAGGTGACGAACTGGTGCACCTTGCGGAACTCGGCTGTCAGCGCCGCCGGCGCTGCGGCGTACCCGACCTTCCATCCGGTCGTGTGATACGTCTTGCCGAACGACCCGACTATGACGCTTCTCGCGGCGAGGGCATCGTGCCTCGCCATGCTCTCGTGGCGGATGCCGTCGAAGATGATGAGCTCGTACACCTCGTCGCTCAGGATCGTGATCCGGGTGCCATCGACGACGTCCGTCAGTTCCTCGATATCGCCTGCCGACAGCACCGCGCCCGTGGGGTTGTGCGGCGTGTTGATGACGATCATCCGTGTCTTCGGCGTGAGCGCGCGCCGCAGCGCCGTCCAGTCGATCGCATAGTCGGGATACTGCAGCGAGACGACCACCGGGATGCCGCCGCTCAGCTCGATTGCCGGCACGTACGAGTCGTAGCAGGGCTCGAAGACGATCACCTCGTCGCCCGGATGGACCAATGCGGCAACCGCGTCGAAGAGGGCCTCGGTGCCGCCCGACGTCACGGTGATCTCTGTCTCCGGATCGTACCGCCGGCCGTAGAACGCCTCGAACTTCGCGGCGATCGCTTCGCGGAGAGACAGCACGCCCTGCATCGGCGCGTACTGGTTGCGTCCGGCCCGCATGTGGGCGGTGACGGCATCGACGAGCGCCTGGTCGCAGTCGAAGTCGGGATACCCCTGAGAGAGGTTGATGGCGCCAAGCTCCGAGGCGAGGCGCGACATCACCGTAAAGATGGTGGTGCCGACCGACGGCAGCTTGGATTTGGTGGTCACGCTATCGCCTCGAATACGCCGGTCTCGCGGTTCTTCCGTACTCGGTCCCACGCGAAGTGCTGCCCGTTCATTGCCACGTAGACGCCGGGCGGCAGCACCTGCGCGAACGAGAGCGCGCTGCCCAGGTTGAAGAGGCCGTCGGAGCTACCGAAGGCGTACGGCACCATCGCGCCGGTGAGCACGATCGTCCGGTCCATTAACGCCGCCTCGGCCAGAGCCCGCGCCGTCTCGACCATCGTGTCCGTACCGTGCGTGACGACAATCGCCTGCTCCCGGGCATCGCGGCAGCGCTGAACGATCGCCGCGCGCCCCGAGGCGTCCATGTCGAGGCTGTCGATCATCATGATCGCTTCAACCACCACGTCGAGCCTGCACCGGCCCAGGCGCAGCATCTCGGGCACGTGGGTCTCGCGGAAATAGAGCCGTCCGTTCCGCTCGTCGTACTCCTTGTCGAACGTGCCGCCGGTTACGAGAATGAGAACCTGCATACCTGAGGGGGTCGACTGGGTTAACTGCGTGTATCTGGTAGCGGTTGCGCCGGAGCATGCCGGCATGCTTCGGCGCAAGCCCGCTAACCATTACCTATCGCACGCCATTGTCAATACTGAAAGCCGGCGCACCATTCTGTCCGAGACCACGGTCCAGCTTCCAGCGCAACCGCAGCCGACGGCATGCCGATCGACCGCCATATCTGCCGCCGCAGCAGACAATTAAGGCGGGCAAGCCGCCGGCTCCGGCGGTTCCGGCACCGCCATTGCCTTCTCGTGCGGGCTACGGAGGTTCAGCAGATGTCCCTGTTTGCACTCGTTGCGATCCTCATCGGCATCGTCGGGATCTTCTTCGTGCGCCGCCGCAGTTCCCGGAAGAAGCAGCAGATCGCGTAACGAAGTTCGTCTCAGCCCCGAACGACGTCTCGCCCAAGCTCAGCGGACCCCGCCGAAGCCCTCGCGAAGGCGGGTCGCCCTGAAGAGATCGTCCGAAGAGGCGAGCACCACCCTGCGCAGCCTGTCGGGATAGCCGGCGGGCAGACCATCCAGGAACTGCTTCACCATCCGTGCCGCGCTCGCTGAGCTGTGGCCCGAGAGCGTCGCGTCCGTCCAGCGTCTGGGGAAGAAGATGTCGCCTGTCCGCTGAATCTCGCGAAGCATCTCGAGCGCTGCCGGAATGTGCCTTTCCGCCGCGGCGGCGCGCAGAGGATGATGGAGGTAGGCGAGGCCCTCGAGCACCCAGGGCTCGCGCCGTCTGTTGTCCGCCACCTTCAGGCTCTCGAAGAACGCGTCGCGAACGGCGACGTCTGGCGACAGCGCGGGCCGGACGAACAGGAATCGCGCTTTCCGATCGGGATTCTCGATGCGGTCGACCTGTTCGTCGAGGATCTCCTTCCAGGCGGGCACGCCGCGGACGGCAAGTTCCATCGCGAGCGTGATGTAATCGGGCTCGGCGAGCGTCAGCCCCGGAACCTCTTCGCTCCTTCTCCACACCCGCTCGAGCCACCCGAGCACGGAGTCGGAGCGCGCCATGTCACGGAGCGCCGAAAACCAGGCGGACTTCAGGCTCGACGACGATGCGCGGTCGATGCCCTCGCGCAGGACACGCTCGAGCGCAGGCGTTGCGGTGTCGCGAGCGGAAGGGGAGAGAAAGCGCCAGTAGGCCTGCCGCGCGTAACTCAGCATCCGCTGTACGTTCTGCTCGTCGGTCTCGCGCGGCAGCGCGCGGACAGCCAGATCGACGAGCCGGGAAGCAGGCGCGCGGCCATCGAGCATCTGATCCCAGAGCGTCACCCATGCCGCGCCGCGAGTCAGGGGATCCTCGATGTCCGGCAGACGTTCGAGGAGGTAGTCGATGCTCCGCGGGTCCAGCTCGAAGCCGCCATAGCCCCGGCCTCCGCCCGATGGGAGGACGAACGACGGGGCTGCCAGGCCCCGCGCGGCCGGCACCTCGACGCGCGCGCCGGCCATCGCCACGTCGAACGTCCGGGTGCCGTCGGGAAGCCCCATCGTCACCAGAAGACGCTGATTCCACATCAATCCCCTGGAAGCAGCCGGATCGCGCTGGACGAATGACAGATCGACGATCTGTCCGTCTCGAAGCTGCAGGTCGGTCGCGATGATCGGGCGTCCTGGCTCCTCGACCCACGCGCGGCTCCACGCGGCGAGGTCCTCGGGCACCAGCCGATCGAGGAGATCGATCAGATCTGGCCAGCTGGCGTTGCCGAACGAGTGGTCCTTCAGGTACGTCCTGAGCCCCTTGCGGAAGGGCCCCTCGCCGAGGATGAGCTCGAGTTGCCGCATCACGATGGGCGCCTTCTGATAGATGATCGGACCGTACAGCGTGCCCGCCTCGTTGAGGTTGTCGAGTTGCTGGCGGATCGCGTTCGTGCCCGGCGTGCGGTCGACGTCGTAGGCGGCCGGGTAGTGCGCGTAGAGAAACCGCAGGTCGTGGTTGATCGCGGGGAACGACGGGTTGACGATCTTCGCCGCCATGAAGTTCGCGAAGACCTCCTTCATCCACACGTCGTCGAACCAGCGCATCGTCACTAGGTCGCCGAACCACATGTGGGCGGTTTCGTGCGCGATGAGGCTCGCCCGCCCCAGCTCCTGGTTCTGGGTTGCCGACGGATCGAGCAGGAGCGCCGAGGCGTTGTAGAAGATGGCGCCGGCGTGCTCCATCCCGCCGAACTGGAACGACGGCACCAGCAGGAAATCGAACTTGCCCCAAGGATACGGGATGGCCGTGTAGCGCTCGAGCCACGCGAGCGCCGAGGCGTGCAGGTCGAAGATCAGGTCGCGGTTGCGCGCCACCTTGGCGGCGTCCGTCTCGCGGTGGAGCATCCGGAACGTCCGACCGCTCCGTTCGGCCGTCTCGACCGAGAAGCGTCCGGCGCCGAACGCGAACAGGTAGGTCGGGAGCGGCCCGGTCTCCGCAAACCGCAGGCGCCGCCGTCCGCCCGCGGCGCTTCGTTCCATCTCGGCTGCGTTGGCGACAGCCTCCCAGTCCGCCGGCATCTCGAGGCTGAGTGTCCACCTGGCCTTGAGGTCGGGCTGATCGAAACAGGGAAACGCCAGATGTGCGCGCGCCGGCACGAAGAGGCTGTAGAGAAACTCGGGGTTCCTGTTGAGCGGCGCATCGCCGGCGGCGAACTCGATCGAGATCTCGTTGGCCCCTTCGCGCAGATGCTCGGGCGGGACGATGAGGTGGTCGGGGATGCGGGTCAGGGAAACAAACGTGCCCGCGATCGTAGCGCGGCGTACCGAGTCGGCCGGCGCGAAGTCGAGGGCCAGCGCTCGCGCCGCGTCCTTCAAAGTGAAGCGGATCGTGATCCGGCCGGTCAGCCGCTCGGTCTGCGCCGCCGGTATCGAGAGTTCCAGCTCGTACCTGAGATCCGCGATCCGCCGCGCCCGGTCTTCGGCGAGCGCTCGCGGAATGCCCGGGCCGGGCGCGACGTCCGTAGTCGTCGTGGCCTGGGCCGCCTCATTCGTTCCTGATTCGGTCTGCATGAAGAAGCCACGGAGTGGCTGGCCGACCAGCATCAACGCTACCGCCAGGACGAGCGCCGCGATCATGCGGGCATGATATCAGGCGGCCCGGCGCAGCCGGAGCGACACGAGCGCGGAGACGATGACGAGGAAGCACAGCGTGATGACAGACAGCGCCATGAACCGCGCGTAGCTGGCGCGCCCCATGACGTCGTAGAGGCTGAGCCCGACCGTCGCGATGGCCAGCAGCGACGCCGCGCGCAGCGCGGCCGGCAGGCGGTCCTCGTAGTTGACCACGTAGAGGATGGCCGGTGTCGAGATCAGGAACACGTAGTCCCAACCCTGCGGCGAGAGCAGCGGGATCAGCGTGAGGAGCAGCGCCCCCTCGAGCCCGTCGGGGAACGGCAGACGTCCGCGGCGCAGGAACGTCAGCGCCGCTCCCGCGAGCAGTACGGCTCCCGTGAGGGTCGCGAGCCACGCGGCCGTCCAGCCCGGCCCGAGCCATTTCGCGTACATGGCCGCCACCGACACGTTGTCCTGATTCAGCAGGTTCGGCGCCGTCGACCCCGTGACCGTTCGCCACCAGTCGCGATGAAGCGCGAGACTGCCATCAATCCCATAGAAGAGCACGGGCAGGGCGAGCGCAGCCGCGAGGCCGGACGCCGCTGCCACCGCTGGTCCCGGCTGCCGGCGCGCGGCGAGCCACGGGAGGAAGAGCGCCGCGTAGGGTTTGACCACCACGGCCAGCGCGACCAGCAGGCCGGCCGGTGCCTCGCGTCCGGACCGCAGCGCGACGAGCGCGCCAACGACTATCACACCGAAGAGCAGGTTCACCTGGCCCAGCACCAGCTCGTGCCCGTAGAACTTGCCCATCGTCACGATCGCCGCCCCCACGAGCAGCCATGCCGGCTTGCGGCGCTCGGGAAGCAGCCTGAGACACAGCGCGAGCAGCACGACGAGCAGCGCGACCGATACCGGGAACCAGATCGCTTTCGCCTGTGCCAGCGTCACCAATCCCATCGGCAGCGCCAGCACCGCGAACGCGGGCAGGTACTTGAACTGATAGTGCTGATCCTCCACGCGATAGAGCGGCTCGGCCGCGCGCGCCCGCACGGCGGCGGTCCAGTACACCTCCAGATCCGGCATCGCGCGCGTCACACGCCCGGCAAACAGGTAGGACAGGAGAACCAGAGTTGCGGCGACAAGGAGGAGCGGGCGCAGGTTCATGACTGTGGTTCAGTCACGGAGGTTTGGTAACGAACGTTCACTCGCGAAGGACCGCCAATGGTTCACGACGACGGTTCTCCGACTGACTGCCGACTGGTGACTGACTGCCGACTGTGACCGCCGACTGCCGACTGCCGACTGTCGACTGCTGCGCCCATGATAGATTGATCTCTCGAGCCCCCATGTCCTGGCCCCTCCTGCCCCCGTCCTACGAGCGTCAGCTCGGTCATGCCGAGCGCATCGAGCTGGCGAGCGACCGCAGAATCCGCGAGCGCAACAAGGTCGGCTACCGGCTGGCGCACTGGCCGATCTGGATCTGGGTGTTCTTCATCGCGCCCGGGCCGCTCACCTTCGATCTCTTCGAGCGCGGCTTCGACTCGCGCATGGCGCTCTGGCTGGGCGCCGTCCTGATCGGGACCGGCATCGCCGGGCTGCGCGGCAGGCTGCCGGGCGTCGAGCCGCGCCCCTACATCATCCGGTTCACGGAGGATCGGCCCAACCCGCTGTACCGCCGTGTATGCTACACGCTGGCGTGGAGCGAGGTGATCGCGTTCGCGGTCCTCAACACATCCGGCCTGTTGCTGGCCATCGTCACCGGCCAGTGGCAGCTCCGTCAGCTGTACGAAGCCGCCTACTTTCCGATCGTCTTCACGATCTGGGCGCTGGGCGCGCTGGGATACCTGCCCCGAGTGAAGCCATCGACGCAAGGCGAAGGGCACGAACGGCGCTACTTCTACGGGTCGGTCTGGGCGGTCTGCATCGCGCAGCCGGTGCTGTGGCTGCTCTGGAAGATCCTGCCCGCGAGTGCAGCCGCTGACGCCGTCAAGCTCGCCGTGTTCATCGCGATACTGGCAGCGGTCGGCAACTTGGCACGGCGCGGCGTGCTGCCCAGGACGCGCCCCATCGTGCCCGGCGAGCTGGCCGTCTCCGACTGATGCAGGGCGCGTGGAACGGTATCGGCGCGAGGGGCCGGCATTCCGCGCGGAGTACGGCCGCGCCGCGCGGGCCGGATTGCTCCTGCATACCGGCGATCGCGCGGAGTGGCTCTCGCCCGGAATTCTCGCTGCGCCGTGGTGGGGCGTGCTGTGACCGCAAGCCTGCCGTCTCCGGACTGAACACTCCCGATCCGCGTCGCGTATAAGGCCGCATGATGCTCCATGACGTTCGCGACGCCCTCAGGCTCATCAGGCTCCGGCCCGCGTCGAGCGCCGCGATCGCGCTCACGCTGGCGCTCGCCATCGGCGCCAACTCGTCGCTCTTCACCATCGTCAACGCCGGGCTGCTGGCGCCGCTCCCCGTGCGCGACCCGGACAGCCTCGTCAACGTGTACACGTCGGGCCCAGACGGCTCCGGGTACGTCGGCCTGTCGTATCCGGACTACCTCGATCTGCGCGACGCGAACCTCGGGCTGGACGGCATTCTCGGCTACGGCGGCCTGATGGCCACGCTCACCGGCGAGGGCGACAGCGAGGTCGTCTTCGGCGAGCTGGTCACGGCGAACTACTTCGATGTTCTCGGCGTCGCACCGGCGCTCGGGCGAGGGTTCCTCCTGGAGGAAGGCGAACAGCGCGGCGCGCACGCGGTTGTCGTCATCGGCGATCGGTTCTGGCGGCGCCGCTTCCACGCCGATCCCGCGGTCGTCGGGAAGACGCTCTCGCTGAACGGCCGGTCGTACACGATCGTCGGTGTCTCGCCGGCAGGCTTCGGAGGGCTGCTGTTCCGTGCGCTGTCCGCGGACCTCTGGATCCCCGTCTCGATGATGGGCGCGCTCAGAACGGATCACCTCGACAACCGCGGGGAGCGCTGGATGTTCGTGAAGGGCCGTCTCGCGAGGGGCGCGCGGCCCGAAGAAGCCGCGGCGGCCGGCCGCCTCGCCGCGTCGCGTCTGGAGCGGGCGTATCCGGAGACCAATCGGGGCCGCACGTTCCGTGTGCTGCCGACCGCGGACGTCCTCGTGTTTCCGGACGGCGACCGCGCGCTCGTAGGCGGAACGGCGGCCGTGATGCTCGCGGCCTCGCTCCTGCTGGTCGTGGCCTGCGCGAACATCGCCGGCATCATGCTCGCGCGCGGGCTCGCGCGGCGCCGCGAGATGGCCATCCGGCTCGCCATCGGCGCCCGCCGCCGCGACATCGTCCGGCAGCTGCTCGTCGAGAGCGCGGTGCTGTCGCTGCTTGGCGGCGCGGGCGGACTGCTGCTCGCGCGCTGGGTCGCCGCGGCGCTCGCGTCGTGGCGTCCCGAGCTTCCGGTCCCGCTGTCGCTGAATACGGCCGTGGACCTGCGCGTCACGATCTTCACGTTCGGAATCACGGTAATCGCCCTGGCGCTCTTCGCCGTCGCGCCGGCGCTGCGGATCTCGCGCACGCCGGCCGCCGGGTCGATGTCCGGCGCCACGGCCGCCCGGCGCAGGTGGATTGCCGGAAAGGACGTCGTGCTGGTGCCCCAGCTCGCGCTCGCGGTGCTGCTCATCGGTTCCGCCGCGCTGCTGGTGCGGAGCCTCTCGCGTGCCAGCGCCGTCGATCCCGGGTTCGATCTCGACCGGACGGCGTTCGTGGCGCTCAACCTCGGAATGAGCGGCTACGACGATGGGCGCGCGCGAGGGTTCTATGAGGGACTGGCCGGCGCGCTCGAGAAGCGCGGCGCGATCGGCGCGGCCACGTCGCGCCTTCCGCTGGACATCTACGGCAACCAGTCGGCGACGGTGACGCCGGACACAGGGTCGGCGGAGCGGACGGTCCAGATCGCGCAGGTCGAGCGTTCCTATTTCGAGGCAATGGGAATCCCGCTCCTTCGAGGTCGAGCGTTCGATCGTGCCGAGTTCGCGCCCGGCGCGCCGCCAGTTGCGATCGTCAGCGCCGAGACCGCGCGGCGCTACTGGCCCGGCGTCGACCCTATCGGGCGTCAGCTGCGGGTCGGCGATCAGGCTGCGAGCGCCGTCGTGATCGGTGTCGCCGCCGATGTGAAGGTGCAGACGCTCGGCGAGTCGCCGCAGCCGCTGGTCTACGAACCGCTGACCTCGGGCTACACCCGCCTGCTGCGCCTGGTTGTCCGGACGCCCGGCGATCCCGCGCCGGTCGTCGGCGAGTTGCGGCGCCTGGTACGCTCGCTGGACCCCGCGGTCGCCGTCTTCGAAGCGAGAACCATGACGGACAACCTCTCGGTCATGCTCTATCCGTACCGGCTCTCTGCCGCGCTCGGAAGTACATTCGGCGCGATCGCGCTGGTGCTGGCTGGAATCGGGCTTTACGGCATGCTGTCGTGCGGCGTGGGCGAACGCCTGCGCGAGCTGGCCATCAGGCTTGCTCTCGGCGCACCGGCGGCTGCCATCGTCCGCACGAGCGTTGCGCAGACAGCGATCCCAGTGGGCCTGGGCGTCGGTGTCGGAGTCGTGATGGCGCTCGGCGCAGGCCAGCTGCTCTCCGCCGTGCTGTTCGGCATCTCTCCGTTCGATCCGCTGGCGCTCGCCGGCACGGCCGGCATTCTCCTGCTGGTAATCGCAGCAGCCGGGGCTACGCCGGTGCGCAGGGCTCTGCGCGTGGAGCCCGCTGCGATACTGAGGGAGTAATAGAGAAGGGATAAGGGAAAAGGGAGAAGGGACAACTACGGAGATCCGACCCCCGGAGCCCGGACCCCGCGCTCCCGGCGACGCGACGGGCAGGGCAGCCGGAGGCGTGACGCAGTGAGCTACGATTAGACATGTCCTCGACAGTGATAGACGATCGCGGGGTAGTCCTGCAGTGCGAGAAGTGCGGGCAGCGCAACCGCGTACCGTTCGGGCGTGACGCGAAGTGCGGGAAGTGCGGCAATCCGCTCCCTGCCCCGTCCGAACCGGTTGAAGTGCCCAGCGCGGCCGCGTTCGACGAGCTGGTGCGCAGCTCGCGGCTTCCTGTCGTGGTCGACTTCTGGGCGCCGTGGTGCGGGCCGTGCCGGATGGTGGCGCCCGAGCTGGCGCGGGTCGCCGCCGATACCGCCGGCCGCTACCTCATCGTCAAGGTCAACACGGAAGCTCTTCCCGAGCTGGGCGACCGCTTCGGCATTCGATCCATTCCTACGATGGCGGTGTTCGCCGGCGGACGGGAAGTGGCAAGGACCGCCGGCGCAAGGCCGGCCGCCCAGATCGAGGCGTTCATCCGGCAGGCCGTCGGCGGCTAGCCGCGCTGAAAGGCAAGCGGCGTCAACTCCCAACTTCCAACTTCCAACTCCCAAAGAATGCAAGCGCCTTGGAAGTTGGGAGTTGGAGATTGGGTGTTGACACGGCCTGCTCTCTAGAGAAACTAGGCCGATGCGCGGCACCACCGCACCCGCAGCAACCAACCTCGCCCGCCGGTTCGTCGCGTTCGTCACCGAGCGGCATCCGTTCGCCGTGCCGCTGGCGCTCGACGCCTTCAACGCGTCGGGCGGGCCCGCCGCGGCCGGCGAAGCGTCCATCGAGCGCCTCAGGACCACGATCGCGGGTGAGCTGCGCGCCCGCGCGAGGGCGCTCGGGCCAGCCGAATCAGCCGAGACGACGCCCGGCGTGAGCGCCGGGCAGCGGTTCGAGGCCGCGGTGGACGAGCTGGTGGACGAGTGCGACGGGTTCCTCCGCCGCGCCGCCATCCGCGCCTCGCTGACGGCCGGGGAGCGCCTCGAGATCCTGCGCGGCATGATCCTGACCCGCGCCACCGACAACCGGCTGAAGACGTTCTTCACGAGCGGCGAAGTCAAGTACGGAGACGCGCCATTTCAGGGCAAGGGGTTCCGATCGCTCGGCCAGGAAGCCATCTACGCCGCGGGCATCCGCCTCAGGCGCGGCGAGCGCTACAGGGAGCGCGGCGAGTGGCGCGGCGACGTCGTTGCACCCGTGATCCGCGATCTCGGCGTCGCCCTGGCCATGCGTCCCGAGCCGGCGACGGTTCGCATGGTGCTGTCCGCGCAGATGGGGAAGGCCGGACCGCCGATGGATGGCAAGGACCTCCACGTCGGCGACATGGCCTGGGGCATCCTTCCCGCGTCGGCGCCGCTCTCGATCGGGACGATGTCGATCGCCGGGATGGCCCTGGCGTTCTGGCGGGAGGGGAGCGGCCGCGTCGCGCTGTCGTTCATCGGCGAAGGGGGCTCGTCGCTCGGCGAGTGGCACGAAGCGATCAACCTCTGCGCGGCGCGGAGGCTGCCGGCGGTCTTCTGCGTGCAGAACAACCAGACGGCGCTCTCGACTCCCGTGCGCGACCAGTCGGCCGTACGGGTGTTCGCGGACAAGGCGTCCGGCTACGGCATTCCGGGCATCACCATCGACGGCACGGATGCTGACGAGATTGCCGCCACGTTCGCGTGGGCCGTGGAGCGCGCGCGCGAGGGACGGGGACCCACGCTCGTCGAGCTGGTGTGCATGCGGATGTGCGGCCACGCGCACCACGACGACATGCTCTACGTCGGAAAGGACCCTCAGCCCTCCTGGGAGTATCCGGCGGTCTCCGATCCCGGGTACGCGAACCGGGAGCTGTACGCGTACTGGTCCGATCGGGATCCGATTCCAGCCTACGCGGAGCGGCTGCGGATCGATGGGATCATCGGCGGCGAGGATCTCGCGGCGCTGAAGCGCGAGGCGGAGGCCCTGGTGGAGGAGGAGGCGCGGGCGGTAATCGCCGCGCCGTGGCCGGATGCGACGCTGGCGGGCGACGGCGTGTTTCACGACGCGGCGCCGCAGCGGCGCGTGGAAGTGCTCGATCCGCCGGTCAGGCTGGCTGTGGACTTCGATCCGCCGCTGCCGGCGGTCGAGACCGGGCCGGCGTTCGATCGGACGGGCAGGACGTTTCTCGAAGGTGTCATGCTCGGCGTCCGGGACGTGCTGCGCGCCGACCCGCGCGTGTTCCTCTACGGGGAGGACGTCGGCGGCGCCTACGGCAACGCGTTTCTCCTCTTGCGCCCGCTCCTCGACGAGTTCGGCGATCGGATCCTCAACTCGCCGCTCGCCGAAGGGGCCGTGCTCGGCGTCTGCGTGGGCGCGGCGCTGGCCGGACAGCGTCCGCTCGGCGAGATGCAGTTCAACGACTTCGTGGCGGCGGGCTTCAACCAGCTCGTGAACAACGCCGCCAAGATCCGCTATCGGTGGGGCGGATCGGTGCCGATGGTGGTCCGCATGCCGTGGGGCGGACTGCGGCACGCGGGACCGTATCACAGCCAGAACACCGAGCCGTGGTTCTACCGGACGCCGGGACTGAAGATCGTGGTGCCCTCGACGCCGCACGACGCCCGGGCGCTGCTGGCCAGCGCCGTGGCGGATCCGGATCCGGTCCTCTACTACGAGCACATCGCGCTCTACCGCGATCCGCGCATCAGGCAGGCGCTCGGCGACGAGCCTCCGGCGCCGATAGCGATTGGGAAGGCCGCGCTGCGCCGGGCCGGCGACGATCTGGCGATCCTTTCCTACGGTGCCTACGTGCACGTCGCGTTGCGCGTGGCCGCGCGACTCGCGTCCGGCGGCATCGAGGCCAGCGTCCTCGACCTGCGGTCGCTCGTGCCACTCGATCGCGACGCGCTCCTCGCCGTCGTCCGCCACTGCAGCCGCGTGCTCATCGTCCACGAGGACTCGCGCACCGGCGGCATCGGCGAGAGCCTCGCCGCGATCGTCCAGGAGGAGGCGTTCGAGTCGCTCGACGCGCCCGTCCGCGTAATAGGCGCGCTCGACACGCCCGTTCCCTACTCGCCGCCGCTCGAGGAGTACTTCCTGCCGGGCGAGGAGGAGATCGAGCGCGCCGCGAGGCTGATCGTGGCATACTGACCGCTGGTTCAAAGGAGAATGCGATGAGATCGTTCGCCGCTCACGTCGTCGCCATAGGGGTGGCAATCGCAACCCTTACGGCCGCGGCTCAGCAACCACAACCTGGGGCTGGAACGGACGTGTACCACGTCCACTTCACGAAGGCAGCGCCGGGCCAGGCGGCCGCGCTCGGAAAGGTGCTGATGACCCCCGACAAGACGGCTCCGATGCCGGACCATTTCCTGCTGCTCCGGCACCAGGAAGGAGACGACTGGGATTACGCCGTCATTCAGCATCTCGGCCAGAAGGCCGCGATCGATGCCGCGCCGGGACCCCCGGGGCCCGCGCGCAACCTGCGCGCCTGGCACAACGATACGTTCGCGAGCGGGCCGTCGTGGAGCGAGTTCACCCGCGAGATGGGTATCGGCGGCAAGGCCAACACTGCGAACCTGGTCTACGTCCTCGGAGTCTTCAGGCCGGTACCAGGGCACGGGGATCAACTGCAGAAGATCCTGGATCAGCCGTTACCGCCGGACGCCAAAGTCCAGTCGGGCGGCGTCCTGCTCCAGCACCTCGAAGGGGGCGCCTGGCAGTTCCTGACCCTGACGCGCTACGACTCCTGGCAGGATCTTGCGGCGGATCGCACG
>DATIEW010000118.1:0-3841 GCA_035455585.1 Vicinamibacterales bacterium
GATGATGCCGCCCCACTGGAGGCCGACGAGCGCGATCAGCAGGCCGATACCGACGGCAATGGCGTGCTTGAGCGAATCGGGGATGGCCGTGATCAGCCGCTCGCGCAGCCCAACGCCGGCCGTCAGGATGAAGATGACGCCGGCGACGGCAACACCGCCGAGCGCGACCTGCCATGGGACGCCCATGACGCCGACGACGGTGAACGCGAAGAAGAAGTTGTGCCCCATCGCCGGCGCGACGGCGATGGGATAGTTGGCCGTCAGCCCCATCAGGACCGTCGCGATCCCGCTTGCCAGGCAGGTCGCGACGAGCACCGCGCCGAAGTCCATTCCGGCCGCTCCGAGGACGGTCGGCTGCACGAAGATGATGTAGGCCATCGTCAGAAACGTGGTGAGGCCGGCCACGGCTTCCGTCCTGACGGTCGTGCGGTTCTCGGACAGGTGGAAGAGGCGTTCGAGGGGGTGAGAAGGTGAAGTCATGAGTTTGAAGTTATGAGTTATGAGTTTTGAGTTCAGTTCTGAGTTCGGATCATTGCTGATAACTCACAACTCACAACTCGCAACTGACGAAGCCGTCGCGGTCCCTCGCCACCCGCGCTTCACGCTCCAGCTGGATTAGATGCGCAAGCACGGTCTCAGCCGCGCCGGCGAGGAGCGACGGGGGCAGGCCGCTATACACTCGCTCCACGATCTCCTCCGGCGTCCTGCAGCCTGCCCCGACGGCGTGGAGCACCTGCGCGTGGCGCTCGGCCCGGTGCCGTAGATACTCGTCGACCGCGCGTTGGGGATCGTCGATTGCCGGCCCATGCCCGGGCAGGAGCCGCCGCGGGCCCAGATCGCGGACGAGACGGAGCGACTCCAGGTAGTGCGCCAGATCTCCGCCACGGCTCGCCGGAATGACGATGGTGCCGCCGGCGCGGAGCAGATCGCCGCAGAAGAGATCCCCTGTGCTTTCGTCGAAGAAGCAGCAATGATCCGGAGCGTGACCCGGTGTCGCCAGGGCGCGGAGCATGCCGTCGCCGGCAGGAATGCGTTCTCCGGGCTCGATCGGATCGTCGCCCGGGCCGAGCTGCCGGACGCGCGCCCGAGGCCAGCGGGAGCGCAGAGCCGGGACCCCGGCGACGTGGTCGACGTGTCCGTGCGTGACGAGCACGAGCGCGAGCGGGCGGCCGCCGAGCGCCCGCGCAACCGACTCGATGTGAGCCCGCTGGCCGGTGCCCGCATCGATGAGCGCCGGCAGCCGGCCCGGCAGAAAGTACGTATTGTTGCCGGTCGGACCCGTCCAGGCCGATGCGTTCCAGGCGGGAAGCACGAGCACGATCGCGCATGGTATCAAGAGGGCTTGCAAAGCGCCTGCATTCCGGGCAATCGTGGAGCATGGCTACGAAATCCGTTCTGATCTTCGGCAAGGACAACTGCCCGTACACGCAAGCGGCCCGCGACGACTACGAACGCCGCGGCGTGCCGGTCGAGTACGTCAACGTCAAGAAGAACGCGGCGGACCTGCAGCGCATGCTCGAGTATTCGAAGGGCCGGCGCGACGTGCCGGTCATCGTGGACGAAGGCAAGGTGACCATCGGGTTCGGGGGGACCTGAGGGGTGTGAGGCTCCGGCGTGCCCCGGGGCTGGACAGGAGATCAGGAGATCAGGAGAAGGACAACAGGAGGTCAAGAGTTCAGGAGATCCTCCGGTCTCAGTGGTTTCGAGACCCTCCTGATCTCCTGATCTCCTGCTCTCCTGTTTTCCCTCCTGATCTCCCCCCTGGTCTACAATCACGCTGTGATTCCCGCCGCGTCAACAGCCGAATCGTTCAGCAAAGAGGAACGCCAGCGCCTCGCGCCGTACTTCACGAACCTCGACGGGCACGTCTTTGCGCTCACCAATCTGCCTGAGACGGTCAAGGGCGCGCTGTTCGCCCGCTACTCTCGCTCCTCCAAATCGCTGCGGCGGCTGTTTCTCGACGAGTTCGCTGCCGGCGTTGGCGACGTCGTCACACGGAGCGGCGTGGGCGTCGAGCGTGCCGAGAAGCTGTACGCGCGCGTCTTCAACGACTACGGCGACGACTCGGTCGCGCAGCTCGGCGGCGCGCACGTCGCTTGCGAGTACGCCTCGAACATCCTCACGAAAGTCCTCGAGTGGGGACGCCTGATGGCGTACCTCGAGCAGTCGACCCGGTACGTGCCGTACACCGACCGCCTGCACGGCCGCTGGCGCTACCACATCCCCGCCGAGATCCCCGCGGGCGCGCTTCGCGCGGACTATGCCGCCGTATTGGACCGCGCCTTCGAGACCTACGCGAAGTGGATCCCTCCCATGCAGGACTACTTCGCGCGGCGGTACCCGAAGGGTGCTGCCGATTCCGATGCGGTGCACCGCGCGGCGATCAGGGCCAAGGCGCTCGATACGCTGCGCGGCATGCTTCCGGCCGCCACGCAGTCGAACGTCGGCATCTACGGTACGGGCCAGGCCTACGAGGCCCTGCTGCTGCGGATGCGCGCCAGCCCGCTGCTCGAGGTCCACGCGTACGCCGGCGAGATGCTGGCCGAGCTGCGCAAGGTGATCCCGGCGTTCCTCGTACGTGTCGACCAGGCCGACCGCGGCGGACGCTGGAGCGAATACCTGGCCGACACGCGCAGGCAGACCGCATCGGTGGCCGCGACGCTGCTCGACGCGTCACCGGAGCCCCGCGAAGAGGTCACGCTCACCGATTTCGACCCGGACGGGGAAATGAAAATCGTCGCCGCCGCGCTGTACGCCGTGTCGGATCTTCCGGACGACCAGCTGCTGGACCTGGCGCGGCGAATGCCCCCCGACGATCGCCTGCGCGTGCTCCGCTCGTACATAGGCGCCCGCTCGAACCGAAGGCACCGCCCCGGCCGCGCATTCGAACGCGCCACCTACCGCTTCGACGTCCTGACCGACTACGGCGCGTTCCGCGACCTCCAGCGGCATCGCCTGCTGACGCTGGAGTGGCAGCCGCTCACCCCGCGGCACGGCTGCACCGAGCCCGATGCCATCCGCGAGGCCGGCGCCGGCGACGACTGGCAGCGGGTTCTCGACGCCTCCGCAGGACTCTACGAACGGCTGGCCGGCGCGGGACTGACGGCCGTCGCCTCCTACGCGGTCTCCATGGCCTACCGCATCCGCTTCTACATGGAGATGAACGCGCGGGAAGCGATGCACATGATCGAGCTGCGGACGGCGCCTCAAGGGCACCCCGCCTACCGCCGTGTGTGCCAGCGGATGCACACCCTGATCGCCGAGCAGGCCGGACACAAGGCGATCGCCGCCGCGATGCAGTTCGCCGATCACTCGGCGGTGGAACTGGAGCGGCTGGGCTCCGAGCGGGAGTTGGAGAAGAAGAAGCTGGGAGACAGGAGACAGGAGATAGGAGACAGGAGATAGGAGACACGAGATAGGAGACGAGGAGATAGGAGGCAGGAGATAGGAGGGGAGAGAGGAAGGATACAGAGAGGAGATCGAGATCACGAAGGCGTCATTCGGCGGGGACCTCTTCGCGGCTCCAGTAGCGTCCGAATTCGGCGAGGTAGGTGAGCGACTCGAACGACGTCATCCGGTCGAGGAAGAGAATCCCGTCGAGATGATCGGTCTCGTGCTGAATGACCCGGGCGGTGAATCCGCCGGCGCGGAGTTCGATCCTCTTGCCATGGCGATCGTAGGCACGGACGATGATCTGCTGCGCGCGGGGCACGCGGCCGCGGATGTCGGGAATGCTCAGGCAGCCCTCCCAGTCCTCAACGGTCGCCTCGCCGACGCTCGTGATCTCCGGGTTGACGAGCGCCATCGGCGGTACCCGATCGGGGTCGTCGCCGCGGCCGCC
>DATIEW010000119.1:0-2751 GCA_035455585.1 Vicinamibacterales bacterium
GAAGATGGATACCGGATGGACGGTGCACCCGAGCGCGTGCGCGGCGCGGACGGCGAACTCCACCGCCCGGCGGTTGAGGACCGGCAGGGCGCCCGGCAGACCGAGACACACCGGGCACACGTTCGTGTTGGGCGGCGCGCCGAACCGCGTGCTGCACCCGCAGAAGATCTTCGACTCGGTCAGGAGCTGCGCGTGGATTTCCAGACCGATGACCGGTTCGTGCATCGAGGGCTGCCGATTGTACCGAGAACCGATGTGCGCGCGGGACCGGACCGATGCTCCTCCGACCGGGGAGCTTCAGATCTTCGGCCCGGCCGCGGCGACGTCCGGCGTCGCGTCGGCCTCGAAGGCCTTGAAGTTGTCCGCGAACATGCGGGCAAGCCTGCGGGCCTGCTCGTCGTAGGCGCCCGGATCCCGCCACGTGCTCCTGGGCTTCAACACTCCGGCCGGCACGCCCGGACAGGTCTGGGGAACGTCGAGGTTGAAGATGGGGTCCCTTTCGTACGCAACCTCGTCGAGCGCCCCCGAGAGCGCGGCGCGGATCATCGACCGTGTATGGGCGATCTTCATCCGCGATCCGACGCCGTAGGGACCGCCCGTCCAACCCGTGTTGACCAGCCAGACGTGGGACTGGTGGCGGGCGATCTTGTCGCCCAGGAACTTCGCGTACACCGTGGGGTGCAGCACCATGAACGGCGCGCCAAAACAGGTGCTGAAGGTCGCCTTCGGCTCGGTGACCCCCTTCTCCGTCCCGGCGACCTTGGCGGTGTAGCCGGACAGGAAGTGATACATGGCGCCGGCCGGCGTCAGGCGCGCAATCGGTGGCAGCACGCCGAACGCGTCGGCGGTGAGCATCACGATGTTCCGGGGATGCCCGGCCAGCCCTGACGGAACCGAGTTGTCGATGAACTCGAGCGGATACGCCCCGCGCGTGTTCTCGGTCAACGAATCGTCGTCGAGGTCCAGGCTGCGGGTCGCCGCGTCCATCTTGACGTTCTCGAGCACGGTCCCGAAGCGCCGCGTCGTCGCGTAGATCTGCGGTTCGGCCTCCGCGGAAAGGCGGATCGTCTTCGCGTAGCAGCCCCCCTCGATGTTGAACACGCCGTCCTCGCTCCATCCGTGCTCGTCGTCGCCGATCAGGCCTCGCTCGGGATCGCTCGAAAGCGTCGTCTTCCCGGTGCCCGACAGCCCGAAGAAGAGGGCGACGTCCCCGTCGCTGCCGACGTTGGCGGAGCAGTGCATCGAGAGGACGTTCCGGAGAGGCAGCATGTAGTTCATCACCGTGAAGATCGACTTCTTGATCTCGCCGGCGTAGCTGGTGCCGCCGATGAGGACGGTCCGCTTCGCGAAGTTCAGGATGATGAAGACTTCGGAGTTCGTGCCGTGCTGCGCGGGGTCGGCATGCAGGCCGGGCATGTCGATCACCGTGAACTCCGGCGTGTGCGCAGGCCGCCCCATCGCGCCGGGCACGTCGAGGAACAGGTGTCTCGCAAAGAGGCTGTGCCAGGCCTGCTCGGTGATGATCCGGACCGGAAGGCGATACCGCGGATCGGCCCCGGCATAGCAGTCCTGGACGAAGAGGTCGCGTCCTTCGACGTAGGTCTGCACGCGGGCCTGAAGGGCCTCGAAGTGCCTGGCGTCGATCGGGCGGTTCACCTTGCTCCACCAGACGCGCTCGGCGCTCGACGGCTCCTGAACGATGAACTTGTCGTTGGGCGATCGGCCCGTATGCTGGCCGGTCCGGCAGACGATCGGCCCGCAGGCGGAGATGAGCCCTTCGCGCCTGCACACCGCCTCCTCGTACAGCGCCGGCACGCTGAGATTCCAGTAGACCCGGGAGACGTTGGTGATGCCGTGGGCTTCGAGACCCCTCACCTCCTGTGCTTGTGCCATCCTCTCCTCACTCGGCGGTGCACCTGCCGGGTGCCGCCGCGATCAGTCGAACCGATGGATCGTACAGACTCATGAGGCGTGAAGTCAATTTTGACCGGGGGCTTCGCCCCGCCGGACCCCCAGCGCCGTCGCTCGCGGGGGCCCCGCCGCCCCGCTCCGCTCCGGCAGGGCGCGCCTGCGGCGCGCCCAACAGCCCGCCTTCGCGCGAAGCGCTGCTACGAGCCGCCGTAGCTGAGGCCTGCGGGCGCGCCGCCCCAAGCCTCCGCTTCGCCCGACGGCAGTCGTGGAGTGGGTTCCTGCTGACGCGGTGCTGTCGGGCCGACTGCGGATCACGCCCCGAGCGGTGTCGCCGCGCGTCGGCGGTTGATGCTCGCCGTCAGGTTCAGCCGCTCCAGGCGTCGATACAGCGCGCGCCGGCTCAGGCCGAGCATCTGGGCCGCAGCCTTCTTGTTGCCGCCCACGAGGACGAGCGCACGTTGGATATGCTCCCGCTCGACGTCGGCAAGCCGTTCGCCCTTCTGCGTGCCCGCCGGGGCGGGAGGGACGGCGGGTCGCGCGGATCGGGCCGGAGGCATGCTGACCGCCAGCTCACGCTCCGTAATGAGCTCCTCGTCCGCGAGGATGCCTGCCCGTTCGATCACGTTGCGCAGCTCGCGGACGTTGCCATCCCACGGCGCCGCCGTCAGCAAGCCTTCGGCAGCCGGCGTCACCCCGCGCAGCCGCTTGTGCAGCCGCCGCGCGATGTCGTCGACGAACGCTGCGGTCAGAATCGGAATGTCCTCCCGGCGGTCGCGAAGCGCGGGCAGCCTAATCTCGACGATGTTCAGGCGGTAGTAGAGATCGCCGCGGAAGCGTCCG
>DATIEW010000120.1:0-2348 GCA_035455585.1 Vicinamibacterales bacterium
TGCACAGGAACATGATGATGGCGTTGCGGCGCACGAGCACGCCGATGCAGCCGATGGTGAACAGGATCGCGGAGAGCCCGATGAAGGGTGTCGGGTCCATCAGTCCTCCTGAGCGGGTCGAGCGGACCGGTGGGACGCGTCGTCTGCCGCCGTACCGGTGGTGGAGCCCGGCGAGACGTCGTCGTTCTCGGCCGGCGGCGCGGACTCACCGGGCGCACCCGGACGGACCTCGCCGTCCGCGCGCATGCCGCGGGTCAGCTCGTCGATGTCGTCGGCCAGGTCCGGGGCGGAGCGGATCGTGCCGCGGGCGGTGAGCACGCGCGAGACCGACGACTCGGCCGGGGTCCCGTCGGGCAGCAGCGCCGGGGTGTCCACGGCGTTGTGCCGGGCGAAGACGCCCGGCGACGGCAACGGGCCCAGCGGCTTGCCGTGCGCGGCGTAGTCGCGCATCCGCTCGGCCGCGATGTCGGCCTGCGTCCGCTTCGGGGTGAGCCGCTCGCGGTGGGCGAGCACCATCGCGCCGACGGCGGCGGTGATGAGCAGCGCGCTGGTCGCCTCGAACGCGAAGACGTACTTGGAGAACAGCAGCTTCGCGAGGCCCTGGACGTTGCCGTCCTCGTTGGCCACACCGAGCCCGGTCACCGTGCCGACGGTGACCTGGGCGACGCCGACCACCAGCACGGCGCCGAACACCAGCCCTACCGCGGCCGCGGCGAGCCGCTGGCCCTTGATCGTCTCGACGACGGAGTCGGACGCGTCGACACCGACGAGCATGAGGACGAACAGGAAGAGCATCAGGATCGCACCGGTGTAGACGATCACCTGCACGGCGAACAGGAACGGCGCGTCCTGCATGGCGTACATGATCGCCAGGCCGACCATCACCACGGCGAGCAGCAGCGCGGCGTGCACGGCCTTGCGCACGAACAGCAGGCCGAGTGCCGCGAGCACCATGACGGGCGCGAGCATCCAGAAGAGGACCACGGGTCAGGCCTCGCTCTCGTGCTTCGCCGAACGGAACGAGCCGCGGTAGTAGTCGCCCTCGTCGTCACCGAGCAGCATCGCGTGCGGCGGCTGCTCCATGCCCGGGAGCAGCGGCGCGAGCAGGTCCTGCTTCTCGTAGATGAGGTCGGCTCGGTTGTCGTCGGCCAGCTCGTACTCGTTGGTCATCGTCAGCGCGCGGGTCGGGCACGCCTCGATGCAGAGCCCGCACAGGATGCAGCGCAGGTAGTTGATCTGGTAGACGCGGCCGTAGCGCTCACCGGGTGAGTACCGCTCGGCCTCGGTGTTCGACGCGCCCTCGACGTAGATCGCGTCGGCCGGGCAGGCCCAGGCGCACAGCTCGCAACCGATGCACTTCTCCAGCCCGTCGGGCCAGCGGTTGAGCTGGTGCCGGCCGTGGAAGCGGGGCGCGGTCGGCTTCTTCTCGAACGGGTACTGCTCGGTGACGACCTTCTTGAACATCGTCCGGAAGGTCACCCCGAAACCCGCGACCGGGTCCCAGAACTGCTCCTTGAGCGTGGGCATCAGCGCTGCTCCTTGCTGAGGGTCGGGCTCACAGTCGAGTCGCTGTAGAGGGAGACGGACGTGCGGCCCTGGACGGCCTTGCCGGGCATCGGCGGCACGGGGTAGCCACCGGCGAACGCGTCGAAGTCACCCTCACGCTGGTCCTCGGCCGCGGCCGCCTCGTCCGGCTCCTGCTCGGCGCCGCCGACGAAGAACAGCACCAGGAAGAGGACCGCCACGACGCCGATCGCGGCGAGCAGGTAGGTGCGGTCGATGCCGCCCTCCAGGCTGACCGCACGGATCGTGGCGACGGCGACGATCCAGACCAGCGAGATCGGGATCAGCCGCTTCCAGCCGAACTTCATGAACTGGTCGTAGCGCAGTCGCGGCAGGGTGCCGCGCAGCCAGATGAACAGGAAGATGAACAGCAGGACCTTGCCGAGGAACCACAGCACCGGCCAGTAGCCCTCGTTGGCGCCCTCCCAGAGCGACAACGGCCACGGCGCCCGCCAGCCGCCCAGGAACAGCGTCGTGGCCAGCGCCGAGACCGTCACCATGTTGATGTACTCGGCGAGGAAGAACAGCGCGAACTTCAGCGAGGAGTACTCGGTGTGGAACCCGCCGACCAGCTCGCCCTCGGCCTCGGGCAGGTCGAACGGCGCCCGGTTGGTCTCGCCCACCATCGCGATGACGAAGATGACGAACGACGGGATCAGGATCAGCCCGAACCACAGCCGTTCCTGCGCCGCGACGATCTGCGAGGTCGACATCGAGCCGGCGTAGAGGAACACCGCGACGAGCGCGAGTCCCATCGCCACCTCGTAGGAGATCATCTGGGCCGA
>DATIEW010000121.1:0-2539 GCA_035455585.1 Vicinamibacterales bacterium
GAGACGCCGTGCATCCCGCTGCAAAGACCAGGAGAAGAAACCAACGGCCGGTCGATCGCATGTGTCCCTGCCTTTCTCGCCCTCGCCATCGATCTGGTGCCGGGGTCAAATCAGGACCTTCCCGGGCTTCCTGCCGGTCAGCTTGCCGTCGAGCAGGACCGGCACGCCGTCCACCAGCACGTGGAGCACGCCGCTCGCGACCGGAAACGGATCGTTGGGATCCGATTCGGCGGGGGTCGGGAAGCTGTAGGCCTCGGGGTCGAACACCATGATGTCGGCCGCCTTGCCCTTCGCGAGGACTCCTCGATCCCTGATGCGGAAGTGTTCGGCGGGAAGCTGCGTGGCGCGGGAGACAGCGGTCTCGAGCGCCACGCCGTTCGCCTTTGCCTGGCTGAAATAGCCCGGGAACGCGCCCCGCCGCTGATGTTCGTACCACCCGTACGGCTCGTCCATGTCGACGGGGATCGAATCCGACCCCGGGCCGAATCGCGCATGCGTTGTCCAGTAGCCGGGAGGCAGCTGTTCTTCCGGGCTCGCCTGTCCGCCGCGTCCGCCCGCGCGCCCGCGGCCACGATCGCTGCGCGCCTCGCGCCGGTCGCCGTCGAACGCAAAGACGACCGGGTTGTCCTCGTCGAGCACGACCTCGACGTAGTAGTCGTTGGGATCCTTGCCGGCCGCCTGGGCCAGCGATGCGATCGACTTGCCCACGCTCGTCTCGTGCTTCGACGTCAACGCGCGGACGATGACGACCTGGTTCTTGTCGTTGTTGAAGAAGCTCACCGACTTGACGATTCCGGCACGGGTCCCGGGGTCGCGGAGCAGCGCCTTGAGCTGATCCTCCGAGTGGTCGAAGACGCCGGGATAGAAGACCATGAGCGCTTCGGCCATTCGATTCGACGCGCGGCGATGGCTCGTCGACTGCGGGATGACGTCGGCGGCCGACACGACTCCGCGGCGGTTGGTGTCCGTGACGATATCGAGCGCGCTCTTCGTCCGCCCGCCGAAGTGGGAGAACTGCACGCGACAGCCCGCCTTCTCGCCGATCTCGGCCGCTTCCTTGGCGCCATTGCCGCCGCCCCGCAGATGCGACGCGTAGACTCTGCCGTGCTTCGCGAGGATCTTCGCCACGCGTATCAACTCGTCGGTCTGCGCGTAGTAGCACGGGCGGTACGACAGGCCGGTCGACATGCCGACGGCGCCCTCCTCGAGGCCGCTCTCGACGAGACGCTCGATCTCCCTCCATTCGTGGGCGGTCGGGGGACGATCGTGCCCCCCGCGCATGGCGCCCCACCGGATCCCGCCGTAGCCGAGCAGCACCACGCTGTTGATGGTCGCGCCGATGCGCGCGATCGTGCGCGCGTAGCCGTCCACGCCTTCCCAGTCGATGTCCATCAGGCTGCGCTTCCGCGAGATCAGCGCCTCGCGCCACCAGTACTCGAGAACGGTCTTCGCCCGGTAGGGCGTGACCGAATGCCCGCAGTTGCCGTTGACCAGCGTCGTAACGCCCTGACGCACGAACTTCTCGAGCACGGGATCGGCCACCATCAGGATCTCTTCGTGCGCGTGCGGATCGATGAATCCCGGACAGACGAACTGGCCACGGGCGTCGATCACCTGACGCGCCGCCCGCGCGGGCACACTTCCTATCTCGACGATACGCCCGTCCCGGATGCCGACCGCTGCATCGAATGCCGGGCGCCCGGTACCATCGACTATGCGCCCGCCGCGGATCACGACGTCGAGGGGCGGCCCGGCCACCTGAATCGCGTCCGCGCGCGCGGGGAATCCCACGACCAGCGTCGACGCGCCTCCCCAGAGGGCTGTCCTGAGAAACTCTTTCCGAGTGATGCGTGTGGCCATCGTCTCTTCCTCCTACCCCACCTCGACGCCCTTCCTCGGCTTTGGGTACGTGCTCCGGCTCTGGAGCAGACCCTGAGACGCGAGGGATTCCGCCGTCCTGAGCGCACAACGGGCGGGATTGACGACGGGCACGCCGGTCCGCCCGGCCAGGTCTTCGGCGATCCCGAGAAACGAGAGGCTCATGCAGCCCAGGATGAGGACGTCGGCCTCCCGCGTTCGAATCAACCGGTCCGCGGCCTCGGCAGCACGGGCGGCGACCGTCGCGCGATCGCGGCCAAGCTCGAGCACCGGAATGTCGACGGCCGCCGCGCCGGCATACCTCAGCGTCAGCCCCATCCCGCGCACGAGGTGATCGAGAACGGGAACAACGCTGTCGAGTACGGTGATCACACCCGCGCGCGCTCCGAGCTGCAACGCGACATGCATCGACGCCTCGAAAGGACCGACCACAGGACAGTCGAGGATCTCGCGTGCCGCCGCGAGCCCCGGGTCGCCGAAGCACCCGATGATCACGGCGTCCATGCCGGGGACGCCGTCGCCCGGAGATTCCTTCAGGGAGCGAACACGCTTCTGCATCGCCGCGAGCATCGGCGAAACACAGAGCACCTCCTCGGCGTGGCTCTCGATCGAGAGCGGTCCGCCCGGCGCGTCCGCGACCTCGACGAACACGCCGGGCGAA
>DATIEW010000122.1:0-2381 GCA_035455585.1 Vicinamibacterales bacterium
CGTGCGCCAGGCAGAGGACACCAGCGCATCGAGCCCGGCTGCCGGCGCCAGAATCCCGTCGACGGAGGCGCTCTCAGGGTAGTTTCCCTTGAAGTGATTCGTGTCGATCTCGAGGCGGGCCACGACCCCGGGCGCGCCAAGGCGCACGATCGCCCAGTCGTGCCCGGGACCACGGCGACGCCGGGTCTCCCACCCGTCCCCCATGTTTCTCGCACGGCCCGGCATGATCATGTTGCTCGTGGCGCCGAAATGCATGTCGCTCGCCAGGATCACCAGGCCGCCATTGAGGATCGACGCCAGATCGACGGCGCGCCTGGCGCGGGCAACCCGGCGCCAGTCCACGGCCGCTTCCCCAAACACGCGCAGGCGCGCGACACCTCCGTCCGGATGGATATTGAGCCGCACGTGGGTCCACGGCCGGTCGTCGTCGACGGCGAACAGGTTGTCGCTGTCGCCGCGGAGCGCCGATTCCGGGACGAGCGGGACCCAGGGCGCGCCGTGGGCAGCCAGGACGGACCGAACGGTCCGCGCACCAGCGTCGAGCGCATCGATCGAGCAGTACGAGGGATGGTTGCCGGTGAAGTGGCTCGTGTCGACGTTGACGCCCCGAATCACGCCGCGAACCCCGAGCGCGACGACGCACCAGTCGTGCCCGGGCCCGCGGCGTCGGCGCGATTCCCAGCCATCCATCCACTTGCCGCGCGCCGTGAATTTCCCCGGGACGAAGACGGCAGGCTCCGGCTTCAGCAGGCTCGACTTCGGCGCGAAGAACTCGTCGCTGGCGGCAATCGCCCGCCCCCCCAGGCGCGCCGACGCGAGGTCGGACAGATTCGTGAACGATACGGTACTATGATTGCCCGCCGCCTCGTGCGGTTCCTGTCCTGCGGAGTTAGGCATGCTGGCTCACACGGCGTACGGGAAGTCGAAGGTAAGGCTGGTGGAAGTGTCGCGCCACGGCGATCGGCACGACCTGCGGGACCTCACCGTCGGCATCCGCTTCGAAGGGGACTACGACGACGCCTACAGCGAAGGCGACAACAGCGGCGTCCTTCCGACCGACACGATGAAGAACACGATCTACGCCCTCGCCGCCCGCCACCTGGGGGCCGAGCCCGAGGCGCTCGGTTTGGAGCTGTCGCGGCACTTTCTCGCGCGGAATCCCAGGCTCCACCGGGTGCACATCGGGCTGACGGAGCATCTCTGGGGACGCATCCCCACCGGTGAGCGCCAGCACGGTCAGGCCTTCCTCCGGCAGGGCCCCGAGATCCGGTTGGCGGCGATCACCGCCGAACGCGACCGAACGATCGTGGAGGCCGGGGTTGCCGATCTCGTCATCCTCAAGTCCTCGCGCTCGGCCTTTGCGGGCTTCCTGCACGACGAGTTCACCACGCTTCTCGAGACCGGCGACCGGATTCTCGCCACGTCTCTGTCGGCCACGTGGCGCTATGCCGATCTCGACGTCGAGTTCGGCACCGCCTGGCGGGCCGTCCGGCGGACGCTGCTCGAGAGCTTCGCGGCGCACGACAGCCGCTCCGTTCAGCACACGCTGCATGCCATGGGACAGGCCGTGCTGGACAACGTCATCTTCGTAGACTCGATTCATCTCGTGATGCCCAACAGGCACCACCTTCCCGTGGACCTCTCCGTATTCGGGCTCGAGAACCGCAACGAGATCTTCGTCGCCACCGACGAGCCCCATGGGTTGATCGAGGCGACGATGGTGCGCTGACGCCCGCGAACGTCGTGCGAGAGCGGAAGCGTCAGGATCTTCCGGCACGAGAGCGCGTGGGCGTCCGGAAACCGCCGTCACCGAAGCCAGGCGATTCCATGAGTCAAGGCAGATTATAGTCGGCTCCCGCAATGAACGACCTCGTGGTTCGCGGCGCGCGTGTTGCGTTGACGGAGGGGATGCGTCCCGCTTCGGTCTGCATTCGTCACGGTCGCATCGTCGACATTGGCGGACCTGCCGACCCACCGAGAGGTGCCCGCGAGCTGAACGCCGGCGATCTCGTCGTGTTTCCCGGACTGGTCGATACGCACGTGCACATCAACGATCCCGGCCGCGCCGACTGGGAGGGATTCGAGCACGCGACGCGGGCGGCCGCGGCGGGGGGCGTGACCACGCTCGTCGACATGCCGCTCAACAGCGTGCCCTCCACGACGACCGTGGCAGCGCTCGAAGCCAAGCGGAGGGCCGCGGCGGGACGTTGTCTCGTGGATGTCCGGTTCTGGGGCGGCGTCGTCCCCGGCAATGCCGGTGAGCTGGAGCCGCTCGCCCGCTCCGGGGTGCTGGGATTCAAGTGCTTTCTGTGCCCCTCCGGCGTCGTCGAGTTTCCCCATGTCGCCGAGGAGGATCTGCGCATCGCCCTGCCCATCATCGC
>DATIEW010000123.1:0-20055 GCA_035455585.1 Vicinamibacterales bacterium
CTCATGGGTTTACGGGGTCAAGACCGCGAGCGGGGCTATGCCATGGCGGCGCTGCTGGTCAGCCTTGCGGTGATGTCCGTCCTGATGTCGGTGGCCCTGCCCGTCTGGCGCCAGCAGGCGCAGCGCGAGAAGGAAGCCGAGCTCGCGTTTCGTGGAGAACAGTACGCCCGTGCCATCGCGCTGTACCGGCACAAGAACGCCAACAACTTTCCGCCCAGCATCGATGTTCTCGTGCAGGGAAGGTACCTGCGCAAGAAGTACCGCGATCCCATGACCCCTGACGGTGAGTTTCGGATCATCCCTGTTGGCGGTGCAGCGGGAAGCCAGGGACAGCAGGGCGGGCGAAGCGGAACTCCTCCGGCGCCCGGTCGTTCCAATACACCGACGCCACCGGCCGCCGGCAGCGGACTCGCGAGCACGCAGGGAGGGACCTTCGCCGGCGGCGGGATAATGGGTGTCGCGAGCAAGAGCGCCGAGACATCCATCCGGATCTACCGCGGTCAGACCCGCTACGACATGTGGCCCTTCACCTTCAACGTGTCCAACCGCCCGGGGGGCAGCATGCCGATGGCAGGGGCGCCCGGCGGCCGCGGCGAGAGGCAGCCGGGACCGGGTGGCGCCGGCCCCGGTCGCGGCGGCCCGGGACGAGGCGGGCCGGGACGAGGCGGGCCGGGACGTGGCGGGCCCGGACGCGGCCTGGGTCCCGGTCGAGGCATGGACTCCGACGGACGGGGGTTCGGCCCGAGACTCGTGCCGGGTACCGGCGGCTCCGGACGCCGCGGCGGCGGCCCGGGCCTGCGCTGAACAAGCGGCGTCAACTCCCAACTTCCAACTCACAAGCTGCGCTGAGGAGACAGGTCTGAGTGCAGCAAGCTGACCTTAAGACGACCGGCCGACGCTTGTGGACGAGGGGGAGACTGCGGAGGGCAGGAGGTCAACAACGAAGGAACGAAGGCAACGGAGAACGAACGGAGAGGGACGGCCGCGGTCTTGGACGGGCAACGAGACAGTCAGGCAGGCGCCAGACTGCCTCTCGTGCGCGCGCGCGATCAGCCACCCCTCCGTTCGTTCTCCGTTGACTCCGTTCCTCCGTTGTTGACCTCCGTGCACTCCGCCGACCTTCTGATCTCCTGATCTCCTGATCTCCTGTTCCGTTGCTCCTGATCTCCTGATCTCCTGTTTCATCCGCGGAGCGCTTCGACCACCGCATCATGTACGCGTGGCCGCAGCGTCCGGATCGCATCGTTCTCCCTCGTCGGATGCACGCGATTCGTGAGCAGGACGATGTAGAGGTCGCGCTCCCAGTCGATCCAGAGCGACGTTCCCGTGAAGCCGGTATGGCCGATCGCGGTGGCGGACAGGCGACTGCCGCATGACGAGGTGGGCAGCATCGTGTCCCAGCCGAGCGCGCGCGAGCTGCCGGGCACGGACGTGCGACGGATGAACGCGCGTGCCACTGCGGCACGGGCTAGCAGGGGCTCGCCCTGGATCGTGCGCAGCATCGCGCGGGCGAACGCGCCGACGGCGCCTGCGGTTCCAAAGAGGCCCGCGTGGCCGGCGGCGCCGCCAAGCGCCCAGGCGTTCTCGTCGTGCACCTCGCCGACGAGCAGGCGTCCGCGCCACTCGTCGCGCTCGGTCGGCGCCGTGCGCGGCTTCCACGCGCGCGGCGGGTTGAACGCCAGGGGCTCGTCGGTGACCCGCGCCGCCAGGTCCAGGAACTGCGAGGCCAGAGCGGCCGGCACTCGACCGTCGCCGCGGTAGTCCGGACCGTGCAGATCCTCGAGCAGGAAGCCGAGAAGGATGAACCCGAGATCGCTGTAGAGCGCCTGTGAGCGCGGCGCGTACTCGAGCGGCAGCGAGCAGATCGCGTGCTCGAATTCGGCGCGGCCGCTGTAGCTGCGGAAGAGCGGGAGGTACGACGTAAGGCCTGAACAGTGCGCGAGCAGATCGCGAACCGTCACGGCCGCCCGGTCCTCTCCGCGCCAGTGTGCGAACCACCGCGCAACGGGCGCATCGACGTCGAGCCGCCCCGCGTCCACGGTCCGCATGACGAGCGTCGTCGTGCAGATGACCTTGGTCAGCGAGGCGAGATCGAAGATGGTGTCGGGCTGCGCCTCGGGGGCGTCCGCATCGTAGCTGAGCGTGCCGAACGCGCGGCGCCAGACGGGCGAGTCCGCGCGGCCGACCTCGATGCAGGCCGCGGGAAAGGCGCGCGTCGCGACGGCGTCCTGCAGCAGATCCGCCGCGCGGTCCAGGGCTTTCACACCCGTCTGCCCGGGACAGCGCCCCGGTCCGGCATGGCGAACCCCGCGCTCCAGCCTAGCGCGAACGTCGCTGACGATCCGATCAGGACGTACCACTGCCACGAGACAGGGGTGAGGAGCTTCACGCCCAGCATCAGCAGCGACCCGCCCGCGATACCGGCGAAGGCCGCCCGCTGGCCGACGCGGGGCGCGAACGTACCGAGCAGAAACACTCCCAGGATGATCCCGTTCGTGAACGACGCGATCCCGAGGACCTCGTCGACGACGCGGGTCGAGAGTCCGATCGCGGCGATCGCGACGACCAGTTGAACGAGACCGAAGGCGACGGTGAACAGGCGCGAGACCCGCAGGTAGTGGTGGTCCCCGCGCGTTCCGCCAGTGGCCGGCAGATAGAAATCGTTGACGGCGGCCGCCGACGAGGAGTTCAGCGACGAGGAGAGCGTCGACATCGCGGCCGCGAAGATGGCCGCGAGCACGAGCCCCACGATTCCCGGCGGGAGGTGGCGGACGATGAAGTAGGGGAAGACGCGGTCGGTCTGCACGCGGCCGTCCCTCGTGAACTCGGCAATCTCCGCCGGCGCGTGCTGCGTGTAGTACACGAAGAGCAGCACGCCGATTACCAGGAACAGGACGAACTGCGCGAAGACAACCGCGCCGCTCCAGAGGAGCGCCTTGCGCGCATCCGTCTCCGTGCGCGCGCAGAAGTAGCGCTGCACCATCAGTTGATCCGTACCGTGCGTCGCCGTCGTCAGGAACGCCCCGCCGACTGCACCGGCCCAGAACGTGTAGCTGCGGGTGAAGCCCGGCGTGAAGTCGAACAGCCGGAACCGTCCGGCCGCGCTCCCGACCTCGCGGACTTCCGCCCAGCCGCCGGGAATCTGGTCCAGCAGGACGGCCGCAGCGATGCATGCGCCGGACACGTAAACGACGAGCTGGATGACGTCTGTCCAGATGACCGCCGTCATCCCTCCGTAGAACGTGTAGATCACGGTCGCGACGGCGATCACGAAGACGGAGAGCGCCAGGATGGTCAGCGTCGGATCGACCGAGGGCAGCCAGGCACGGGCCAGGTCGTCGGTGCGGGGCATGGCGCGAAGCGCCGCCGCGAGCACCAGTCCCGTCGCAAAGAGGCGGAAGCCGTCGGCGAAGCTGCGCGTCAGGAGGAACACGCCGGACGCCAGGCGCTTGACGGCGCTGCCGAACCGATCGCCGAGCAGCTGATAGACGGTGAGCAGCTGTCCCTTGAAGTACGCCGGGATGAAGAGCACGGATACAGCGACGCGACCCACCATGTAGCCCATCACGAGCTGCAGGAAGGTGAAGTTGGTCCCGTAGGCGAAGCCCGGCACGCTGATGAACGTGACGGTGCTCGTCTCGGTTGCGACGATCGAGCCCATGATCGCCCACCACGGCAGGTTCTTGCCCGAGACGAAGTAGTCCTGGATGGTCCGCTGCGTCCTGGAGAAGTACGCGCCGAAGGCGACGATGCCGAGCAGATAGACAATCAGAACGCCCAGGTCGAGTGCGTGCACAGGACGCGCCCCTTCAGCGGGAGCCGACGTCAGGGGCCGCGGAGAACGCGGAGCGGCCGATCACCGACAGATAGTCGGGAGCGGCCTTCCGTGGATCGGTGAGGCTGTCATAGGAGAAGAGCACGACGCCGGCCGCGCCGAGCCGTCGGGCGGTCTGGATGTTTTCGATCGTCTGCGAGGGGGTCAGCCGGTAGGCGCCGATGCCGGCCCAGACGACCTTGCCTCCGGCCACATCCCGCGCCGCCGTAATCTGCTGCGCGAACTGCGCCGGTTCCGGGGTGTACGCCATCGGACACACCGCGTCCACCAGCCCGTTCTCCAGCCACGTGCGCCAGTCCTGGAGGCGCTGGTCGTAGGCTTCCCGGAGGTCGGGGGCTGCGGCGACGGTGACCGTCGCCTGCGGTCGCACGGCCTTGACCGCCGCGCGCAGGCGGCTCATCAGCGCCGTCATGCGCGCGAGGCGGAACGCCTTCCATTCCTCGGCCAGACCATCGGGGTAGGCGAGGAAATCGAGCCGTTCACGCTCGTCGAGCTGCCTGCGCCGGGAAACACCGAGTTTCGGCCGGGCGGCCGCGCGGAACTCGCGGATGGCGCCGCGGCTGTAGTCGAATCGCGCGTTGGGGTAGCGCGCGTAGTCCAGGTGCACGCCGTCTACGCGGTATCGGCGCGCGAGGTCGCGCACGATGGCTTCGGCGTGGTCGGCCGCGCCCGGCGACAGCGGCGACGCGTAGAGCCCTTCGACTTCGCCCGACTGGGCGCGAGTCCACCGCGCCAGGCGGCCGACGTAAGCGGGGCTGCGCTGGTCGACCCGCGCGAGCTCCTGCGCGATGTCGCGCGGCACCATCAGCCATTCCGGGTGCCGGTGGACGATGTGTTCGCGCGAGAGCGGGAGATCGACCGCGCTCGACACCAGGTTGACGTTCACCCAGGCGTGCACCCGCAAGTCCGCCCCTCGCGCCGCGGCGAGCACTTCCGCCAGCGGATCGAAGCCAGCCGGCTGGCGGTGCAGCTCCGCGGCCCGCGGCTCGAGGCCGCCCGCATAGTACCTGTCGCCGCGGCCCCGCACCTGCACGAGCAGCGTGTTGAATCCATGCTCACGTGCCGTGCTCACCAGGGTTGCGATCGATTGTGGCGTGGAGAGCGAGGTTCGCAGGACCCACAGCGCGCGAACTTCAGAAGTCGTGGCGTCGGTCCGGCGAGCGGGTGTGGCAGGCAGGCCGACCGACGCCAGACCCGCGAGTGCGGCGAGGGCGCGCACCAGGCGGGTGCAGCTTCCAAAATCACGCATTGAATCGCAAGAAAGTAACAGCTTGCGCTCGCCGGTGTCAACGCGTCTTGACCCGAATCTCCGGACGGCGGCGCGCCTCGCTCGCCGCATCGGGCCGGATCGGATAAGCTGATCGAGCGAGGCCGCGCATCGGACCTCTCGTTCGGATGACTCACGAACCCCCGGATCGACGAGGCCCCGTTCGCGAAGAAAACCGTCGCAGCAGGACGGCTACGGGGCAGGTAAGACGCCGCGGAGGCCTGCGACAGGCCGTGGGGATGGGGCCCCACGGCGCGTTCGGATGACGGTAAGCCTGAGCAGCGTTTTCCGCCCTGCGGAGGCCGGTTTTCGGAGCGAATGGGGCGAGTCGATCCTTAAGGTTCGTGAATGATCCGGGCTGGGCTCCGGCCACCGTTCGATGGCCCCGCCTCCCGCCGGCCGTCCTCGCGTGTGTCGACTGTACCATGCCGTCAACCGTGCAACCGGACCTTCCAGACAGCGGTCCCTTCCACGTGCTCGGCATCGATGCGGGCGGCACCAAGACGGTGTGCCAGCTGGCCGACGATCGCGGCGTGATTCTCTCCGAGGCAAGGGCCGGCGGCGCGAACCTGCAGGCGGTCGGCGAACTGGAGGTCGAGAAGGTCCTCCACGACGTGATGGAAGAGGCGATCGGCAGCCGCGCGATCACGCCGGCCGCAATCTGCCTCGGCATTGCGGGAGTCGATCGGCCTGACGATGCACAGCTGGTGCGCGGCATCATGAAGCGCATCGGCTACAAGGCGCGCATCGTCGTGGTCAACGACGCGCTCGTCGCCCTCGAGGCGGGATGTCCGGGTGCGCCCGGCGTGGTGATCGTGTCCGGCACCGGGTCGATCGCCTACGGACGGAATGCCGCCGGCGAGGCCGCGCGCGCCGGTGGTTGGGGCTACGTGCTCGGCGACGAGGGCAGCGGATACTGGATCGGGCGTGCGGCGCTTCGGGCCGTCCTGCGCGAAGCCGATCGGCGCGGTCCCGCCACCGCGCTCACGCCGATGCTGCTCGCCTACTTCCGCGTCCAGGAGGCGCAGGGCCTGATCCACCAGGTGTACCACTCGAACCTGAAGCCGGCGGCCATCGGCGCGCTCGCCCAGTGCGTGCAGACGGCCTTCGGCCAGGGGGATCCCGCGGCGATCGGGATCCTGCGGAGCGCGGCCGATGAACTCGAGGCCTCCGGCATTTCGGTCGTCCGGCGGCTCGGGATGATGGGCGACTCCTTCAGCTTCATTCTCGCGGGCGGGATCTACCGCGCGGTTCCCTGGCTCAGGGAAGAGCTGGAACGGCGGCTGCCGGTGGCTGCGCCGGGCACGATCGCGCGGCTCCTCGAGCACGAGCCGGCCCGCGGCGCAGTGGCGTTCGCGCTTCAGGAGGCTCGCGGCGGCGCGCGGATTCCGTTCTACAGGCCGGCTCGATGACCACCGCGTGGCACATGCGGATCACGGTGTTCGCGAACGAGCGCGCTGGGGCCCGGGCGCTCGCGGGTCGAATTGCCGCCGAGATTGCGTCGCAGCCGGATATCGTGCTCGGGCTGCCCACGGGGCGCACGTCGGTTCGCCTGTATCACGAACTGGCAGCGCTAGGGCGCCAGGGACGCGTCGACTTCTCCCGTGTCCGCACGTTCAACCTCGACGAGTTCCTCGGGATTCCGCCATCGCACCCGGGCAGCTACCGGCGGTTCATGGAGGAGCACTTCTTCAGCCGCGTGGACGTCCGGCCAGAGCGCATCCACTTTCTCGACGGCTCCGCACGCGATCCCGCGGCGGAGTGCGCGCGCTACGACGCGGCCATCGCAGCGGCTGGCGGCATCGGCGTCCAGGTGCTCGGCATCGGCACCAACGGCCACATCGGCTTCAACGAGCCGGCCGGAGAGCTCCAGGCGCGCACGCACCGCGTCAGGCTGACGCCGGAAACGCGCCGCAGCAACGCGGCGCTCTTCGGGGGCGATCCCGCGACGGTCCCGCCGGAGGCGCTCTCGATGGGGATGGCGACCATCCTGCACGCGCGGACGATCGTGCTCCTCGCCACCGGGCGATCGAAGGCCGAGTGCGTCGAGCGGATGCTGAACGGACCCATCACGACGGCCTTGCCCGCCTCGTTCCTGCAGCTCCACCGCGACGTCGAGGTCCTGCTCGATGAGGCGGCGGCAGGGCGAGTGCGGCGTCAAATGTGAAGCATCTCGCGGATGCGGGGCTCGACGTCTTCGCCGATGGCCTCGCGAACCTGGTCGTCGGCCTTCCTCAGCCGCCGGAGCGCCTGTGGCAGCGTCAGGTCCGCCTTCTGCATCACGATCGCCGCCTTGACGTTCCACTTCGCGCGCCTCAGCAGCCTGCCGGCCTCCTCGTAGTCGAGGCCGGTGACGATCGTGATGATGCGGCGCGCCCGGTCCTTGAGCTTCTCCGACCCGGTCTGCACGTCCACCATCAGGTTGCCGTACGTCTTGCCGACCTTGACCATGGCGATCGTGGTCAGCATGTTGAGGACCATCTTGGTGGCGGTGCCGGCCTTGAGCCGCGTCGATCCGGCGATCACCTCCGGGCCCACGGCGGGAGCGATCTGCAGGTCGACGAACGTCTGCAGCTCGGAGCCGGGCCAGCAGGTGACGAAGATGATCTTGGCGCCGGCCTTACGCGCACGCGTCAGTGCGCCGCGGACGAACGACGTCATTCCGCTCGCCGAGACGCCGATGACGACGTCCTTGCGTCCGAGGCGCAGGCGGCCGATGCTGCGCGCGCCTTCCTCGTAGTTGTCCTCGACGCCTTCCTTCGCCCGGAACACCGCTTCGTGCCCGCCCGCCATGATGGCCTGCACGGTGTTCGCCGCCGTGCCGAAGGTGGGCCGCATCTCGGCGGCCTCGACGATCCCGAGCCGCCCGCTCGTGCCGGCGCCCACGAAAACGATCCGCCCGCCCTTGCGTAGCGTCTGCGCGACGATCTCCACGCCGTGCGCGATCCGCTCCTTCTCCTTCTGCACCGCCGCGATGACCCTACGGTCCTCGTTGATCACCATGTCGATGATCTCGCCGACCGGAGCCTTGTCCACGTTGAGACTGGCAGGATTGATGGCTTCCGTGGGCAGCGACTGCCACTTTGACGGGGTGGGCATGCGATCGTCCGTGGGCCGGCTCTTTCGGCGATGGCCCAGCCGCTAACACTACCGCGCGACCGGGAGGGTGTCAACGTGAGGGACGAACGGAGTCGGACGGAAGATGAAAGGCCGGGAGCGTCATAGTAGACTCGCGGGAGCATCACCATGCCCGATCGCCAGCTGCACCTGACCGAGCGTGGCGACCCCGTGCCGCTCGAGCGCGTGGCGGACGTCGCGGCGCGGCTCGAACGCGAGGTCGCCAGGTGCATCGTCGGCCAACAGCGCGTCGTCCGGGAGATTCTGATCGCGTTTCTTGCCGGGGGACACTGCCTCCTGCGCGGCGTGCCCGGACTCGCCAAGACGCTGCTGATCAAGACGCTCGCCGAGGCGGTCGATCTGAAGTTCAGCCGGATTCAGTTCACGCCCGATCTGATGCCGTCCGACATCCTCGGCGCGGAGGTGATCGAGGAAGACCGCGCCACCGGCAAGCGCGTCACGCGGTTCATTCACGGGCCGATCTTCGCCAACATCATCCTCGCCGACGAGATCAACCGCACGCCGCCCAAGACCCAGGCGGCACTGCTCGAAGCCATGCAGGAGTACCAGGTGACCGTCAACGGCGTCCGCTACGACCTCGAGCGGCCCCTGTTCGTGCTCGCCACGCAGAACCCCATCGAGCAGGAAGGCACCTATCCGCTGCCGGAAGCGCAGCTCGATCGGTTCATGTTCAACGTGGTGATCGACTATCCCACGGCGGAGGAGGAGCGGCGGATCCTCGCCATGACCACCGGGACGGCCGACCCGGCCGTTTCCATCGTCACCTCGGGGCGGGAGATCGAGAAGCTCCACGCCGTGGTACGCGAGGTGCCGGCGGCCGACAACGTGATCGATTACGCGGCGCGGCTCGTACGGGCCACGCGGCCCGGGAGCTCCCAAACGGATGCGGTGCCGGATCTGGTGACGAAATGGGTCCGCTGGGGAGCCGGTCCCCGGGCTGGCCAGGCCATGCTGCTCGGCGGCAAGGCGCGCGCCCTGCTCGAAGGGCGAAGCGTCGTCAGCCTCGAGGACATCGAAGCCGTCGCACTGCCGGTTCTGCGGCACCGCCTGCTCGTGAACTTCCAGGCCGAAGCGGACGGCATCGACGCGGAGTACATCGTGAAGAAGCTCGTGGGCACCGTCCGGCCGTGATGCTCGACCCGGTTCTTCTCAACGCGATCGGCGACCTCGAGCTGGTGGCGCGGGTCACCGTCGACGGGACGCTGTCGGGGATGCACCGCAGCCCGTTTCACGGCTACAGCGCCGAGTTCAGTCAGTATCGGCACTACAGGCCAGGGGACGACCTGAAGTACGTCGACTGGAAGCTCCTCGCCCGGACCGACCGCGTCTACACCAAGCAGTTCAGGGAGACCACGAACCTGCGCGCGCAGATTGCCGTGGATGCCAGCAGGTCAATGTCGTACCGGGCCGGCGCAGGCGTTTCGAAGCTCGACTACGCGCGTCTGCTGGCCGCCGCGCTGGCGCACATCCTGGCAGGGCAGGGCGATGGCATCGGGCTTCTCATCTACGACGAGTCGCTCCGCCGGCATATCCCCAGCCGCACGGGTCAGCCGCACCTGCACACCCTGTTCGTCGCGCTGGCGCAGATGCGGGCGGAGGGCGGCGCGACGACGGCGGCGCCGGCGATCCGCCGTGCGGTCGATCTGCTCGAGCGGCGCGGACTCCTGATTCTGATCTCCGATCTGTACGACGAGAGCGAGGAGGTCGACCGCGAGCTGCGGCGCACGATGCGCATAGGACACGAGGCAGCCATCTTCCACGTCCTGACCCGCGACGAAATCGAGTTTCCGTTCGAGCAGGACGTACAGCTCGAGGACCTCGAAACCGGCCGGGTCCTCCCGGCCGGCAGCCCGGCGTCGGCGCAATCCTATCGGGAGCAGGTGGCCGACTTCCTCGAGCGGTGGCGGACGCGGTGCGCCGCCGCCGGCATCGACTACACACGCGTGACGACCGACACGCCGCTCGACGCCGCGCTTCGCGGGTACCTGCTGCGGCGCGCCGAGAGAATCGCAGGATGATCGGCTGGCTCAACCCGGCCGCGCTCTGGGGACTGCTGCTCCTGGCTGGACCGCTGGCGATTCATCTGCTGCGGATCCGGCAGGCGCGCCGGGTGCGGTTTCCGAGCCTGCGCTTCGTGGCGAGCTCTCGAACGGCCGACGTGCGACTCCGGCTTCCCTCCGACCTAGCCCTGCTGCTTCTGCGCATGGGGATCGTGTCCGCTGCGGTGTACGCCGCTGCCGCGCCTGTTCTGCTGACGCCATCCCGGGTCGCGTCATGGAATGCGCGCATCGCACGAGCCGTCGTGCTGGACACCAGCGACAGCATGCGGGCAGGCGTGGCGGTCGGCCGGACCGCCGCAGAGACGGCCGAGGCTGAAGCGCGCGAAGCGGGAGAGTCGATTCGGATCGAAACACCCGACCTCGGCGATGGTCTTCGACGTGCATGCGGTTGGCTGGCGACCGCGCGGCCGGCCCGTCTCGAGATCGTGGTCATCTCCGACTTCCAACAGGGAGCGATCGCGGATCGCGACCTGTCGCGCGTCCCGGCGCACGTCGGGCTTCGCCTCGTCCAGGTTGGAGAACCCCTGGCGGCACGCAGGACTCCCGGGATGAGGCTCGCGGGCGGACCGGGCATCGCGCCGCGCACCCAGGAGCTCGAGGTCTCCGGGCGTGGCACGCGCACGACGTTCGTCGCCCGCGCCGCGGAGGACGCTGGGGGACTCAGGCTCGTCACGGCGCCCGGTCCCGGTCGCGACGCCGCCATTCTGCTGCGCACCGTCGCCACGGCTGGAGCCCCCGCGCCGGATGGCAGAGAGCCAATCGTGGTCCGGTTGGGCAACGTGAAACACGAGCCGGGTATCGTGCCGGAAGCCGTACGCGACCCTTGGATGCTGCGTACGCTCCTCAGACTGCGGCAGGACGAGACGCTGGCGAGGCTGACACGGGAGGCGGACACGGACGCGCGGTTCGAGGCAGGCAGTCCTTGGGTCACGGTCGTCGACGATGGTCAGGGAGCGCCGGTCATGCGCGCGGCGGCAGCAGGGCCGGAGCTGGTTGTGGACGTCGCGGCGTCACCAGACAGCCTCTTCGCCGCCGCCGCCGTTCGCGCCGTCCTGACCGCGCGTCACGGCCCATTCGCGCTTCCGGAATTCGAGCCACGGCGACTGAGTGCGGCACAGCTGTCGGCAGCAAGCCGGTCGCCGGAAGGGGTCGAACGCGGGGCCTGGCGTCAGGCCGAATCGTCTGATGCGCGCTGGTTCTGGACGGCAGCGCTGGTGCTCATCGGGATCGAGCAGTACCTGCGCGATCGGCGCCTGCGTGCGACCCGGAAGGACTTCCGTGCCGCCGCCTGAAGCTGCCGCGCCGCCTGAAAAGCTGCTCGGAGAACGAATCGACTCGGTTGCGCGCCGGCTCCGCACCCGCTTCGTCATGCGCGCATGCGGGCTGGGGGCGCTGGTTGGCACCAGTGTCACGGCGCTCTCGCTTGCTCTGTCCGTGCGCGGCGCACACGGGTCCGTTGCGGCGGTGCTGGGGGCTGCCGCCGCGGCAGCGGCATACCTCCAGCCGGCGCGGCCGCGATGGAGGCCGGCAGCCGCGGCCCGGGCAATCGAAGCCGCGCGGCCGGAGAGCCGCAACGTTGTCATCACCGCTGAAGAGCTGCGGCGGATGCCGGACCGCGCCCGCTCGTGGATCCGCAGCCGCGTCTTCGCCGATGCCGCGCGCGCAGTCGACGGACTGGCGGCTGGCGCCGTCGTCCCGCTCTTTCGCGACGGCGCGGCGCTCGGCATCGCGCTGGCGATCTGGACGATCGCCGCAGCCGGCGTTGTCCAGCGGCTCCCCGGCATTGCATGGCCGCCCGTCGAACGCGCGGCGCCCGGCGGATCGCCGGAGGGCGAGCGCCCGCCGCGCCTGGTCGCAACTGTCTTCCCTCCAGCCTACCTGGCGGAGCCGACCCTCACTCTCGAGAATCCCGATCGGATAAACGCTGTGCGGGGAAGCAGGCTCGTCCTGTCCCTGCAGAGCGCGGGGACCGACTGGCGTATACGATTCGGCTCGCGGCCGCTGCCAGCGAGAACGGAAAACAGCGCGGTCACGGTGGAGCTGCCGCTCGTCGAAGACGGGTACCTCGCAATCGAACGTCCGGACGCCGCGTCCGCTCGACGCCTCGTTCCAGTCACCATTTCACCCGATGGCGGTCCGGCCGTCCGCATCGAGATGCCCGCCCGGGACCTGCTCGTCACCCGTGCGACCGGATCGCTCCGGATCGAAGCCTCGGCACGGGACGACCATGCGCTTCACTCGCTCGAGCTGCGCTACACGAAGGTGTCGGGCTCTGGCGAGCAGTTCACGTTCCGCGAAGGAGTCCTTGCGCTCGAGGTGAACCGCGACAGCGCACGCGAATGGAAGGGACGAAGCACACTCGCCTTGTCGGCGTTCGGGCTCGAGCCCGGCGACGCTCTCGTCTACCGCGCCGTGGGACGCGACGGCAGGGGAGACGAAGGCCTCGGCTCGTCCGAGACCTACTTCGTCGAGGTGGCCGGCCCGGGCCAGGCAGTCCCGGCGGGGTTCGAGCTGCCCCCCGATCGCGAGCGATACGCGTTCAGCCAGCAGATGATCGTCCTGAAGATCGAGCGCCTGCGTTCGCGCGAACGATCGATGCCGCGAGACACCGTTGCTGGCGAGGCCGCGGACATCGCGGCAGAGCAGCGCGCCGTGCGGGCCCATTTCGTCTTCCTCACCGGCGGGCATGTCGAGGACGAGGAGGAGGAAGCCGCGCATTCGCACGAAATCCAGGAAGGACGGCTCGAGAACACCGCACGCCGCGAGATCGGTCTGGCCATCAGGCATATGACCCTCGCCGAGCAGGCGCTCGTCGCCGTGCGGACCGGTGACGCCCTGCCGTCGGCGCGTGCGGCCGTCGGGGCGCTGCAGCGCGCCTTCGGGCGGAACCGGTACCTCCTTCGCACGCTGCCCGTCCGCAGCCGCCTCGACCCCTCGCGACGGTTGTCGGGCGACGCCCGCAGCGCAGCGGACTGGAGCCGGATGCTCCCGGCGCCAGACATCGACCCGGCGGCTCGCGCCGGACGGGAGATCCTCACCGCGCTGCTCGATCTCGCGGAGCGCGTCTCGATGGACCGTCAGCGTGTGGAGAGCGACGCGCTCGCCTCCCTCGCCGAACGCGCGCTCGGCGTGGATCCTGCCGCCGAAACCTGGACGAAGATCTCGCGCGGGTTTCTTTCGCTGCGGGACGCGGTCGACGCCGGCCTGTCCGCTCCGGAGTTGATGAAGAGAATCAACGAGATCATGCCGCTCGTGTCGGCCGAGGCACAGAGGCACAGCAGCGGATCATGGACGATGAGCGACCCGGACCATGTGGTGCGCGGCATCTGGGCCGAGGAGCGGAACCGGCGATGAAGGGAAGCACCGCCGTGCGCACAGCAGCCGTCATCCTGGCGCTCGCGGCGACGCTCGACCCGTCGTACGTGCGTGAGCGCGGGGGAACGGCGCGCGTCGACCTCGTCGTGCTTCCCGACGCCGGGAGCGGGACACGGTCGGCGGCCCGTGAGGCTGCCGAACGCGTTCGCGCGCGCGTGAGGGAAACACTCCGGGGCCGGGTTTCGTTCGATTCCCCGGAAGCGACCGCCGGGGTCGTGTTCGTCGGCGATGCCGTTCCGGCGGAGGCGGTTCGCGGGAACGTGCCTGCATCAGTGGTCGTCGTGCACGCGACGGATCAACCCAACGTCCGACTGCTGACGGTGTCTCTACCCCCCGATCCCATTGCGGGACGCGCCACCGAAGTGACCGCGGTCATCCAGGCCGATGGAATGGCGGGAACCACGTCCGTCGTGACCCTGGAGCACGCTGGAGCGGTCCTGTCGCGCAGCTCTCACCGATGGACGCTGGATGCCGAGAGAGCCGAGGTGCGTCTGGCCTGCATGGCTCCATCGCCCGGTGTGCGAGCGCTGACAGTGGTCGTCCAGCCGCTGGAGGGGGAGGCGACGGCGGCCGACAACCGGATGAGTCTGCTTGCGTCCGCCGATGCCCGGCGTCTGAAAATCTTCGTGCTGGAGCCCCGGCCGTCCTGGGCCGTGGCCTTCATCCGCCGGGCGCTCGAAGCCGATCCGTTGTTCGACGTCACGGCGCTCTCGCAGCTTTCGCAGGAGATTGCGGTGCGCGCAGGCGGCCCGCCCCGGATGCTGTCGCTCGATCGGCTGTCTCCCTACGATCTGGTTCTCGTCGGCGCGCCCGAAGGACTGCGAGCCGCGGACGTCGGCGCGCTCGCGTCCTTCGCGCGCGTGCGCGGGGGGGCGGTCGTCCTCGTCGCGGACCGGCGCCCGTCCGGGCCATACATCTCTCTGGTGCCCTCGGGCGGATTCGACGAAGTGCTGCTGGCGGTTCCAGCGGTCCTCGATGGAGGCTCCGCCGGCAGGCTCCGGGCAGCGGAACTGGTGGTCCCGAAGGCGCTGTTGCCCGGTGCCATGGCTCTCGCGTCGCTGGAGCGGAACGGCAACAGCAGCGGTGTCGTGATCGCTGCGCCGCTCGGTGACGGGCGTGTCATCTTCTCGGGCGTGCTCGATGCGTGGCGGTATCGTGCGGACGAAGACGGCTATGCGGCGTTCTGGCGCGCCCAGGTTGCCGCCGCCGCGTCGTCGGCCCCTCGGCGCCTGCAGCTTTTCGTCGATTCCGCGTTCGTCGCTCCCGGACGGAGGATCCGCCTCCGGGCGACGCTGCGCCGGACCGAGTTCCACGAGCGCAACGGCCGCGTCGACGTGCCGTCAGTCGATGCGCGCATCATGGACGCCAGCGGCTTGGTGCAGCCGGTGCGGCTCTGGCCGGACACAGTGCCCGGCGTGTTCGAAGGGGAGTGGGAAGCGTCCGCACCCGGGCGCTACGAGGTGCAGGTCACCGCAGGAACCGATCTCGTCCGGGACACGGTGGTCGTTGTCGACCCGCGGGCAGAAGCCGGCGCAGCCGCGGATCCCGGAAGCCCGGCGCTGGTCGCGGAAGCAACCGGCGGCGTCGCGGTGACGGCCGCAGACCTCGCGCCCCTCGAGCAGTGGCTACGCAGTCTCCCACGGCCACGGGAGCGCGTCGAGTTCCATCCCGCCAGGTCGTTCTGGTGGATGCTGGCCACCGTGGCGCTCCTGTGCGCCGAATGGACGATCAGACGGCGAAGAGCGGAGGCCTAACGGGTGATCGACAGCTACCTCGCCTATCTGCGCGACGTTCGGCGGGTTTCGCCCAACACGGTCGAGAGCTACGGCCGCGATCTGGCCGCCCTGGCCGGCTTCGCGGAGAAGCGTGGTGTCGCGACGGAAGCGCTGGACCGGCGGCAGCTCGAAGCGTTCGTCCGAAGTCTGATGGCTGGCGGCCTGTCGCCGCGATCGGTGACGCGCGCCGTAGCCTGCCTGCGTGGCTACTATCGCTTCGTCGCGGTCGAGCGGAAGCTCCAGCAGAGCGCCGCCGCCGATCTGCAGGCGCCGCGCGCCTGGCCGGCGCTGCCGAAGTTCCTCGACCTCGATGAAGTGGATCGCCTCCTCGCGCAGCCGGACGTTGCGACCGCACGCGGGCTGCGCGACAAGGCCCTCATCGAGGTTCTCTACGCGACCGGGATGCGCGTGTCCGAGGTCGTCGCCCTCCGGCCCGGCGACCTCAGCCTGAGCGAGGGCTACCTCACGTGTCTCGGGAAAGGCGACAAGCAGCGGATCGTTCCTATCGGGCAGGAGGCGGCAGAATGGGTCCGCCGCTATCAGCGCGAGGCCCGTCCGAAGCTGCTCGGCAAACGATCGTCGCCATGGCTGTTCGTCAATGCGCGACGAGGCGGTCCGCTGTCGCGCGTCGGTTTCTGGAAAGTCCTGAAAACATACGGGCTGAAGGCCGGGATCACGCGGCCCATCAGCCCCCACGTCCTCCGGCACTCGTTCGCCACGCATCTGCTGGAGCGAGGCGCCGACCTGCGCGCGATCCAGATGATGCTGGGGCACCGGGATCTGTCCACCACTCAGATCTACACGCACGTGCTCGAAGCGAGGCTCCGGACGATCTATGACAGGTTTCATCCACGGAGCTGAGCGAGGGATTGGAAGGGACAAGGAACAAGGGGTAAGGTGAACTGGCGTGCCGCAGGCACGTCCAATATGGTGTGGGCTTGCGTGTCAGCCCGTGAACGAGGCAGGAAACATGGAACGAACATGGCGAGAGAAGATCGAAGGGACAACCGACCAGATTCTGGCCCAGATCCGCAGGCTGATCGATGAGGGGAACATACGGCGCGTGCTGGTCAAGCACCAGGGGCGGGTGGTCGCCGAGTTTCCGCTCACGGTCGGCGTGGTTGGGACCGTCATCGCGCCGCTCGCGGCGGCCATCGGCGCGCTGACAGCAGTTTTGGCCGAGTGCACGATCGAGGTCGAGAAGACCGCGACATCCTCCGACGAGCCCTCGTCCGAGACGCCGGCAGCCGTGCCCGCGAAGCGCGCCGACTAGCATCCCTGATCGTCCCGGTGCGCCTTGCCGGAGGGCGGCGCGATCTGCTACATTGGCGGATTTGAGCAGCCACGATCGCGCGGCAGTGGAGTGGCGATCGGTCCGCGCGGCACGCCGGGACCGGCGCCGCCGCGGCCGGCAGGCTTGCCTGAGGAGTTCCAGCAACATGGGCCGTAAGGGGCGCTACTTGTTCACCTCGGAGTCCGTCACCGAAGGGCATCCCGACAAGATCGCCGATCAGATCTCCGACAGCATTCTCGACGCGATCCTCGCGCAGGACCCCGTCGGCCGCGTCGCGTGCGAGACGCTCGTGACGACCGGCCTGGCCATCATCGCCGGCGAGATCACGACGAGCTGCTACGTCGATTTCCCGAAAATCGTCCGCGACACCATCAAGGACGTCGGCTATACGCGCGCGAAGTTCGGGTTCGACTCCGAGACGTGCGCGGTGCTCTCGTCGATTCACGAACAGTCGCCCGACATCGCCCTCGGCGTCGACCCCGGCGGTGCCGGCGACCAGGGCATGATGTTCGGCTTCGCCTGTACCGAGACGGAAGAGCTGATGCCGATGCCCATCATGCTGGCACACAAGCTCGTCCGGGGCCTGTCGTGCGCCCGCCGCGACGGCGTGCTCGAGTACCTGCGGCCGGACGGCAAGTCCCAGGTGACGGTCGAATACGAGGACGGTCGCCCGTCGCGCGTCGATGCTGTGGTGGTGTCCACCCAGCACAGCTCGATCGTCTCCAACGACACGCTGCGCGAGGACATCCTCGACAGGATCGTCTCGCGCGTGATTCCCCCGGGGATGCTGGACAACCGCACGCGCGTGCTGATCAACCCGACCGGCCGCTTCGTGGTCGGCGGGCCGCACGGCGATGCCGGCGTCACCGGCCGCAAGATCATCGTCGACACCTACGGCGGCGCCGCGCCACACGGCGGCGGCGCGTTCTCGGGAAAGGACCCCACGAAGGTCGACCGCTCGGCGTCCTACATGGCGCGCTACGTCGCCAAGAACCTCGTGGCCGCAGGCCTCGCCGATCGCTGCCTCGTCCAGCTGGCCTATGCCATCGGGGTCGCCGAGCCGGTCTCGGTGATGGTCGACACGTTCGGCACGGCTCGAGTCCAGGAGGATCGCCTGAGCGACCTCGTACGCGATCATTTCAAGCTGACGCCGCGCGGGATCATCGAGATGCTGGATCTCCGCCGGCCGATCTACCGGAGGACAGCCGCCTTCGGCCACTTCGGACGAACCGAGCCGGAGTTCACGTGGGAACGCACCGACCAGACGGACGCACTGAGGGCAGACGCGGGGATGTGAGCCGAACACGGTGTCCCGTTTCACGGTGCTCATCACCCTGCGCAGAGTGATCCTCTGGACGACGGCCACGGGGGCTGCCGTCGCGCTGTTTCTGATCGCCACCCTTCCACCACGGCCGTCGACGGCGATCGACCGGGCTGAGGACGTCGAGGAGACCCGCACCGTCCGCGGCGCGTATCACGTCCACAGCACCGTATCCGACGGTATCAGAGACCGCAGCGCCATCGCGGAGGCCGCGGCGGACGCCGGACTCGGGTTCGTCATCTTCACGGATCATGGCGACGGGACGCGGCAGCCCGAGCCGCCCGCGTACATTGCTGGGGTGCTCTGTCTCGATGCCGTGGAGATCAGCACCGACGGAGGGCACTACGTCGCCATCGACATGCACCCTTCTCCGTATCCGCTCGGTGGAGAGCCCGCGGCGGTCGTCGAAGATGTTCGCCGGCTGGGCGGGATAGGCATCGTCGCGCACCCGTACTCGGTGAAGGAGGGTCTGCGCTGGACTGACTGGTCGGCTGCCGTCGATGGGATCGAATGGCTCAATGCCGACAGCGAGTGGCGGGACGAATCCAGACTGCGGCTGCTGAGGACGCCGTTCGACTACCTCTTCCGTCCCGCTCCTGCCCTGGCGGCCATGCTCGATCGGCCGGTCGAGACGCTGGCGCGGTGGGACGCGCTCGCCACGACCCGCCGGGTGACGGGAATCGCCGCTCACGACGCGCACGGCGGCCTCGCCCTCGGCGAGGAAGACGGCCGGCGGATCGGGCTGCCGGGAATACCCTCATACCGCGCGAGCTTCGAGGCGTTTTCCGTTCGGGCGCTGCTCACGGAGCCGCTCGGCGGACATGCCGCCAGCGACGCCCGCCTGATCGTGGATGCGCTGCGCGGCGGGAAGGTCTACTCGGCCATTGACGGGATCGCCGCGCCCGTGCGGCTCGACTTCCGCGCCCGGGGTGACGGCGGCGAGGCGGCGTCGATGGGGGATAGCCTGCCTTTTGGAGCCGGGATCGTCCTTTCGGCGCGCGCATCCATGCCGTCGGGAGCGCGGCTGGTCCTCATCTGCAATGGCAGGGAAGTGGCGGAGTCCTCGTCTGGCAGGCTCGAATCGTCTGCGGCGGCTCCGGGCGCCTGCCGTATCGAGGTGAGATCGTCCGGCGCGCCGGGTGCTCCCGCGGTTCCCTGGATCACGAGCAACCCCGTGTACCTGCTGGCGGCAGAACCCGGGCCGATCCTCGAGGAACCGGTGGTCGAGATTGCGAGATCGTTCGCGGGTGCGACGTGGCGCGTGGAATCGGACGCCGGGTCACGCGCGTCGATCGCCTCCACCGATGACGCGCTGCGGATCGACTACACGCTCGGGGCCGGCGGGAGGTCCAGCCAGTACGTCGCCGCCGTTTCAGACGTGACCCCTCCGCTCCCCGAGTACGACCGCGTCCTGTTTGCAGCCCAGGCGGGCGCCCCCTCGCGGCTGTCGGTGCAGGTCCGGACGCATGGCCCCGAGCAGCGATGGAGGAAGTCGATCTACGTCGATACCGTGCCGCGGCGGATCTCGGTGCCCGTCGCGGAGCTCATTCCGGTGCCGGGCGCCGGCAGCCTCGATCGCCGCAGCGTCACCTCGCTCCTGTTCGTCGTCGATCTCACCAACGCACGTCCGGGAACATCCGGGAACCTGAGAATCTCGGACGTCGCGTTCGGTGTCGCACGCTAGCACGGCAAGGCGCACGGCGCGCCTGCGAGGGCACGGAACGGGGTGACGGGGTCCCCGCGAGTGCCCGAGCCGGCCAGCCTCCGCCCCGCCTCCGCCAAGGCTTCGGCGAGGTCTCGCCGGAACGCTTTGCGTGTAAGCGGACAAACCTACGGCGGCCCGCCGTAGCGCTTCGCGCGAAAGCGGGGGTGTGGGGCGGAGCCCCACGCTCGGTCACTGCGTGGTGGGGGAGAGCAGCACCTACCCCGGTCTGGGCGCAATCTCCTGGAGAGCCGCAATGAGGTCGCTGGCCAGGAGGCCGTGCCGGTA
>DATIEW010000124.1:0-11143 GCA_035455585.1 Vicinamibacterales bacterium
GAGGGCCGGCCGGCCGAAGTTCCAGGTTGCCGGGAACACCCGGCAACCAGAGGGGACAAGGGAAAAGGAAAAAGGAAAAAGGAAAAAGGAAAGAGGAAAGGGGTCAGCCTCGACGAACGGGTAGCCGGGAGGGAGTCGGCCCCGTCGAGACCTGTCCGATCAGGCTGACGTTCAGGGTGATCGTCCGTCCGCGACGCACGTCAACGGTCCTGACATACGGACGGTACCCTTCCTTGCGAACCTCTACCCGATGCGGGCCCTCGGGCAGGTCGATCGAGAAGCGGACGTCTCCCTCGGGCCGATCCCATGGCTGGCCGTCGACCAGGACCTCGGCGTCGGGAGGGTTGACGCGGATCGACAGGGTCCCGAACTCGCTCTCTTCTCCCACGCGCCCCGGATAGCGGGGCACGGGTCCTGGCGCCTGTGGATACTGCGGCTGCGCCGCCGCGGGATCGGGCGTGGGCTTCGGCTCGGGCGGCTCGCCAGGCGGAAGCGGCTCGAGCGCATGCTCGATCCTCAGCGTCGTCCCGCGCGTGAAGAGCACCTTCTGCGTGAAGGTGCGATAGCCCTCCAGGTAGACCTGCAGCTCGTGCTCCCCGATCTCCACGTGGAGCCGTTGAAACGTCCCGTCGAACTCGTCCACCAGGCCGACGAAGTGCCCGTCAATGTAGACCTGGGCGTGGCGCGGCGTGATCTGGAGGCGTGCCGAGCCGGTGTTGTCGTACCACCAGTACGGGTAGGCGTAGGGGTACTGATAGCGGTATCCGTATGGATACGGTCCCCAAGGCCCGTACCCGAAGCTCAGGCCGAATCCGAACCCTGAATAGTACGGATAGTACCAGCCCGAGTAGTACCAGGGTGAATAGTAATAGCCGGGATAGAAATACCGGGGGTAGTAGTAGTACGGCCGGTGGACCCTTGGCGGACTGACGCGCGGAACCGCTTTGCCACTGGGCGGAGATCCGCTTCGTGGGCGGGCTCGCTGTGCCAGGGCGTCGGATGGGAAGAGGAGTCCGACCGTCATGAAGAGCACGAGCAGCATGAAGATCCGAGAATGGCGAGTCACTGGCGGACCCTCCGGAAGGCAGGCGCCCCTCTGACACTGTGAGCAAGTGTAATGCCACGCGGAGGCTCCTTCTGCAGCGCGCCGATCGCTCGATGTGAGCGATCCTCGTCACCCTGAGAGCACATGGCGTCTGACGCAGAGGACAGCCCCTCGTCATGCGTCCGCACCCGATGAACCCCGACGACTGGGCCTTCCCTCCTGTGGTGCAAGGGGGCGACATCCTCGCGTCTGCTGCCGGGCGGGTAGCGGTGCCGAGGCAGCGATTCAGTACGCGAAGCGATAGCGGCCGGATCCGACGTCGAGCACGAGGTCGTCTCCGTCCCGCCGCTCGCGCGAGATTCCCTTCGCCTCCGACAGCGGCCCGCCGGATTCGGTAACCGGCTTGAGGCCCGCCCCGGGCAGCCTGATCGTGGCGCTCGTATTGGCCGGGATCTCCACGGCAAGCTCGAACCGGCCATCCCTGATAGTCCATTCGGAACTGACGACGCCATACATCGTCCGGTGGCTGGCCCTGAGGTGCGTGAAGCGGCCGCCCGGACGCGGCTGAATGAGGACATGCCGGTAGCCGGGCATGCCTTCATCGATCTCGATGCCGGCCATCACACGGTACATCCAGTCGCCGATCGCGCCGTAGGCGTAATGGTTGAACGAGTTCATGCCGCGGTCCTGGAACGACCCGTCTGGCTTCAGACCGTCCCACCGCTCCCAGATTGTCGTCGCTCCCTGCTTCACGGGGTAGAGCCAGGATGGATAGTCCTCGCGCTCGAGCAGCATGTAGGCCTCGGTGAGGTAGCCGTACCGCGCGAGAACGTGGCACAAGTACGGCGTACCGAGGAAGCCTGTCGTGAGATGCCGACGAGTGCGTACGTCCTGCGCGAGCCGCCGGGCGGCCGCGGGACGAAGCTCCTCCGGCAGGAGATCGAATTCGAGCGCCAGAACGTAGGCCGTTTGTGTATTCTCGCCGACGCGTCCGGTCGCGGTGACGAACTCCCGCTGAAAGGCGCTCCTGATCTGCTCGAACTCGCGGCGGTACCGCTCGGCGTCCTCGTTGTTGCCCAGGACGCGGGCGATCCTGCCGACGAGATCCGTCGACCGGGCGAAGAAGGCCGTCGCGATGAAATCGGTGCTTGTCGTGGCGCCCGGGTACGCCGGGCTGGTGCTGGCAAACGCCAACCAGTCGCCGTAGTGGAAGTCGCCCGACCAGATATGATCGTCGCCGGCGCGCCGTCGCATGTAGTCCACCCAACGGACCATGCTGGCGTACTGCTCCTCGAGAATCCGGACGTCGCCGTAGATCACATACATCGTCCACGGAATGATCACGGCAGCGTCCGCCCACCCGGCCGCGCCCGCCTGCTGCTTCCTCGTCGTCAGCACGTTGGGGATGACGTGGGGGACGCTGCCATCCTCGAGCTGGTCTGCCGCGAGATCCCTGAGCCACTTCGTGAAGAACGCCGCCACATCCATGTTGAACGCGGCCGTGCGGCAGAATGCCTGCGCGTCGCCCGTCCAGCCGAGACGCTCGTCGCGCTGCGGGCAGTCCGTCGGCACGTCCAGGAAGTTGCCCTTCTGCCCCCAGACGATGTTGCGCTGGAGCTGGTTGACGAGCGGGTTGGACGTTTCGAGCTCTCCCGTTCGAGACATCGCGGAGTGAATGACGATGCCGGTGAGACTGTCCCCTGTCAGCTGGCCGGGATACCCCTCGACGGCGACGTACCGGAATCCCATGAAGGTGAAGTGCGGTTCGAAAACTTCTTCGCAATCGCCTTTCATGGTGTATCGCAGCGTCTGCCGGGCGCGGCGCAGATTCTCGACGTACAGACTGCCCTGCCGATCGAGGACCTCCGCGTGCCGCAGGGTGATGGTCGTGCCGGCGGGACCGCGGACCTTCAGCCGGACCCAGCCGACCATGTTCTGTCCCATGTCCACGACAGTCTCGCCCGCCGGTGTCTGCAGGACGCGCGTCGGTTTCAGTTCCTCGACCCGTCCGACCGGCGGTCCAGCCGTCGCCACCAGCACGTTCTTCGGGTGATCCACGAGCCGTACGCCAGACCAGCGTTCGTCCCGGAACCCCGGACTGGTCCACCCGGGCTGTTCGAGGCGCGCGTCGTAAGTCTCGCCGTGGTAGATCTCCGACATCAGGATCGGACCTGTGGCGCTCTTCCAGCTTCCGTCGGTAGCGAAGATCTCAGTGCGACCGTCCACGTAGGTGACTGCAATCTGCGCCAGGAGCGCCACGCGATCGCCGTAGAAGTTGCGCTGCCCGTTGAAGCCGATTTCGCCGCGGAACCAGCCGTTGCCGAGCAGCACCCCGACCGCGTTGCGACCGTTCACGAGCAGGTCCGTCACATCGTAGGTCTGGTACTGGAGCCGCATGCGATAGCTGGTCCAGCCGGGCGTAAACAGCTGATCGCCCACCCGGCGGCCGTTCAGGTGCATCTCGTACAGGCCGCGGCTCGTGACATACGCGCGCGCCGACGCGACCCGTCCGTTCACCATGAACTCGCGCCGCAGCATCGGCACCGGGCCGGGCTTCGTCACGTCTTCCGCAATGTCCGGCTCGATCCAGGCCGCCCGCCAGTCGGACGTGTCGAGCAGGCCGGTCTCCCACATGCCGGCTCTGCTCCAGGACGAGCCGGCGCCGGTCTCGTCCCAGATACGGACGCTCCAGTAGTAACGCCTGGCTGGCTCGAGGGCGGGACCTCCGTAGACGCGATGGATTGATTCAGGCGAGTCCACCCGGCCCGAATCCCACACGAGCGGGCGGCCGGCCGCCAGCGCTTTCTCGTCCGGCGCCACCTGGATCTGATACCCGCTCTGCCTGACGCCCCGCCGCTCGGACCGCAGCTCCCAGCTGAGCCGCGGGTTCCTCACGCCGAGGCCCACCGGATCGCGCATGTACTCCGTGCGCAGATTGACGACTTCGAGCCCGGATTTCTGCTCGTTGGTGACTCCCGATCGGGCGCGCAACCCGTCGTCTCGATGGGCCGGTCGCCCGTCGAAGCCGCTGACGACCGCGCAGGAGGCAACGGAAAGGGCAAGCAGGCGCTTGAAGTGCCTGGAGACTCGGGAGCAGCCGCAATCGCCGGGAACCATGGGCGGCATTCTGGGCAATTCGGAAGTTTTTCGCAATGCTGCCGAGAACCGACTTTGGTCTCACCGGTCGGGGTTCGCACCCGTCCAGGCGCACAGCGCGTCCACGTCCCGGGGTGTGAGCCGCGCACTCCGGTGGATCCAGGTGTACGACCGGAGCGGCATCGCGCGTTCGCGCGCGAGCCGGCAGGCCTCCTTCAGCAGGCGCGCGGCTTCGGCCGGCTCGTAGCGGCTCCAGTCCGAGTAGTTGAAGTGGCTCCTGCCGTGATTGACGTGGTTGATCACGAACCAGGAAACCGGCGCGACGTTGCTGTACCACGGCCACCGGGTCCCGTTCGAGTGGCAGTCCCGGCACGCATGATCGATCACGGCGGCCACGTGCGCCGGCATCGGATGCATGGCCGACAGCGCGCGCGCGGGATCCGAGGCGGGGTTGGTCTTTGCCGGCCGAACGAACTGACTTCCGACGATGAGGAATGCGAGAGCCGCGACGACACGGCGAGGCAGCCTGTGCACCCTTGACCTCCGCAGGGGAAGGACGTCAAGGGGGTAGGGGCGTTAACGAGAAGTCTTGAGTATCAGCTCTTCGCAACTCATTTTCCGAACGCGTACAGCGCGGCGGTCGTGCGGACGTAGACGCGGCCGTCGGCGAACGACGGGGTGGCGTAGGTGTCCTCGCCGAGGTCGTTCACGGCGATCGGCGCGAGATCGCGGCCCGGCGACACGACCACGACCTTGCCAGCCTCGCTGGTGAAGAAAATGTGGCCGTCGGCGGCTGTCGGGGACGCGAAGTGGGGCCCCAGGGCGCCTTCGAGGCGTCCCTGTCTGATGAGCGCGCCGTTGTCGGGGTCGAGCATCGTGATGATGCCGTTGTCGTTCACCATGTAGAGGACGCCGCCGTAGAGCAGCGGAGAGGGCAGCTGCGGCACGCTCCGCTGGTACTTCCACCGGATCGCGGTGTCCGTCATGTCGCCGGAGCCGCCGAGGCGGATCGCGAGCATGCCGTTCTCCGAATCGAGCGCCGCCCGGTAGTACGCCCACTCGTCCTTCGTCAGCCCCCCGCTCGTGTCGAGGTCGGCTACGTCGAACCAGAAGGCCGAGGTGAACTTGGGAAACTCGGTCCTGGAGATGAGGCCGTTTCCGTCGGCGTCCGACGACTTCCACACCTCGTCGGCCGGCGGGACCGAGACCTTGTTGCCCGGATCGTTGACCGGGGCCCCATAACCGTTGACGAAGATCGTGTCACCTCCGATCACCGGCGTCGACTTCATCTCGAAGGACAGGCCGCCGGCCCACCACAGCTTCATGCCGGTCTCCGCGTCGTAGGCGGTGAGCAGGAACGATCCGGGCAGGAGGACTTGATTCCTGCCATCGGGTCCGCGCCAGACGATCGGCGTGGAGTGACCGCTCTTCGCTTCCGGGCGATCGGTCTTCCATCGGACGCGGCCCGTCAGCTTGTCGACGCCCATGACGAACGATCCGACACTCTGGTCGCACGCCAGGACCACGAGGCCGCCGACGATGACGGGTGACGCTCCCATCCCGTAGATGTTCGTGAACGGCCCGAGCGGCATCTTCCAGCGCTCGGCGCCCGCCGCGTCGTACGCGATCAGGCCGTAGTCGGGGAAGAACACGTAGACGCCGTTCTCTTCGACCGCCGGGCTGGGCGACGCGGGGTTGTTGCGCTTGTCGACGATCCTCGTCCTGACCTCGGGCGCTGCACGCTCCCAGATGATCCGGCCCGCGTGCCGGTCGATCGCGAGGGTGACGAGCGAGTCGCCGCGATAGGCCGTCAGGTAGATTCGGTCGCCAACGAGGATGGGCGAGGAGTGGCCGGGCGGCAGGGCGAGCCGCCAGAGCAGGTTCGTCTTGGGTCCGAACTCGACAGGCACGCCGGTGGCCGTCGAGATGCCCGACCCGTTGGGCCCGCGGAATCTCGACCAGTCCGGCGGACCAGCGGCGCTGAGCGATGCGGCCAGGAGAAGCGTCGACGCCAGCAGCGTCAGTAGATAGCGCATCGTCGCAGTATACCGCCGCTTGAGCCAGGACTCAGAGCGTGCAAGAAATGCGTCAACTTCCAACTGCCAACTCCCAACTTCCAACTTTCAAGTCTCAGGCCCCCGAAATACCTGGCTCGGGGCCTGGTTGCTGGAACCCGACGCGTCTCACGTAAGCCATGAGGTACCTCGCAAGTGCGGACGGTGGACCTGGCTGGCTGAAGTTCCAGAAGTGCGGTCAACTCGATCTCCTTGGGCGCTGGGAGTTGGAGCTTGGGAGTTGATCCGATTTCTTCACGCTCTCTCAGAACTCACCCAGTCCCATCGCCTCGAGGACCAGGCGACTCAATTCGCGGCGGAGCTCAGCCTTGCGCTCCGCGGCCGACGGGTCGTCGATCAGGTTGCGCTGCTCGTAGGGATCCGCAGCGAGATCGTACAACTCGTCCAGCTCGGGGTGTTTCATCCAGTGGATGTACTTGTGACGCGCGGTGCGGACCGCGCGGTAGTCCATGTCGACGAGCCAGGGCATCGGGTTCTCGTACGTGTAGAACTCGACGAGCAGCGACTGTCGCCAGCCCTCGGTTCTCCCTTCCAGGAGGGGCAGAATCGAGCGTCCCTGGACGTGCGCACCGATTGGTACGCCGGCAGCCTCGAGGACGGTCGGCGCGATGTCCACCGAGAGGACGAGGCCGTCCGGCCTCGCGCCGGCGGCGGCAAGTGGCGGATACCGCACGAGGAGCGGATTGCGGATCGATTCTTCATATGGCAGCCGCCGCTCGAGGCTCAAGCCGTGCTCGCCGAAGAAGAAGCCGTTGTCGCTGGTGAAGATGACCATCGTGCGGTCGAGTGTGCCCAGCTCCTCCAGCTTCCGCACGATGCGGCCGAGGCTTTCGTCAACGGCCAGGAGCATCTCGGCCCGACGCCGGATGGTCGTGTCGCTCGTGCCGGGGTCGAGAATCCCGCCGAACCGCGCGGTGATGTCCTGGGAGGCGCGGTAGGCCAGGGCGCGCCTCAGGGCGGGCTTCCCGGCCAGCGCCGAGAGATCGGCGATCGCGTTCGGGCGGCGCGGGAACGTTCGCCCGTCGTACTTCCCGAGGTGCCGTGGCGCCGGGATGTAACCGAGCGAGCTGCCCGTATCCACCGACCCGTCGTCGCGCTGCCGCACGTCGGGGTGAACGGCTTTGTGGGCCAGGTACAACAGGAACGGTCCGTCGCGCTTCTGTCCGATGAACTCGACTGCGCGGTCGGTCAGCAGGTCGGTCACGTAGCCGGGCACCTCGTGCAGCCGGCCGTCCTCGAACAGTTCGGGGTTCTGCGTGCGACCCTGGCCCGGCAGCCCCACCCAGTAGTCGAAGCCCACCCGCGGCGTCGGGTCGTTGCCCATGTGCCACTTGCCGAGGAACGCCGTCGTGTATCCGTGCTCCCGCATCGCCATCGGGAACGTCGTCAGGCGATGGCTCGCGAGATCGCGCGCGACGTTGTCGATGATGCCGTGGCGCGACGGGTACTGGCCGGTCAGCAGGCTCGCCCGGTTCGGGGAGCACAACGGCACCGCGTGGAACGAGTTGATGAAGAGCGCTCCCTCCGCGGCCAGCCGATCGATGTTCGGGGTCTCGACGAAGGGATGTCCTGCGGCGCCGAACTCGTCCCAGCGCAGATCGTCCGTGACGATGACGACGACGTTCGGACGGGGGCCGGAGATGCTCGTGGCCGGCGCCCTTGCAGAGGACCGACGCTCGTCGGCCGGCCGATCCTGGCAGGCCGCGAGCAGCAGAACGAGAGTCAGCAGACGGCAGAGCCTGGCCATGTTGGTAGATTCTAGTCCAGGCCAAGCGGGAGTGGCCGCGCGAACGGCGCTACAATCCCGCGATGCTCCCTGAGCGCCGGCACGACATCTCCCGGCTCGAGGCCTTCAGCGATGCGGCGTTCGCATTTGCCCTGACGCTCCTGGTCGTTTCGCTCAGCGTGCCGCGCAGCTACGACGAGCTGATTCAGCTGATCGCCGGCTTTCCTTCCTTCGCCTGCTGTTTCGCGCTGCTCGTCTGGATCTGGTACGAGCACAACCTGTTCTTCCGTCGTTACGGCCTGCAGGACTCCTGGACCGTCTTCCTGAACGGGGCGCTGCTGTTTGTTGTTCTCTTCTATGTGTACCCGCTGAAGTTCATGTTCGACTCGATGTTCGCGCAGTTCAGTCCCCCGTGGGCCGCCAGGGTCGTGCCGATGACCTTCTCGCAGCTCTGGCGGGCTTCCGCCATCTACGGGCTCGGGTTCGTCTTCCTCTTCATCATGTTCGCGCTGCTCTACCGCCACGCCTACAGAAAGCGGGACGACTTGAAGCTGACGCCGCTCGAAGTGTTCGATGTGAAGATGTATGCCGGGCATCACCTCGTGAGCGTCTCGGTTGGCCTCATAGTGGTGATCGCGGCGTTCGTGCTGCCGGCTCGGCTGGCCTTCCTCTCGCCCATCTGCTTCGGGCTGATGGGTCCGGCCCACTGGCTGTTCGGCCGCCAGACGGAAAGGAGGCGGCTCGAGATGGACCTCCGTCAAGCAACCATTGTCAGTGAACCTTCGTGAGGAATCCCGTGAGTACACCTTCGTTCTTCCGCGACTGCCGCTACGCGCTGCGCATGGTCCTCCTGACGCCGGGCTTCAGCCTGATCGCGGTGTCCACCTTCGCCATCGGCATCGGCGTGAACGCCGCGGTCTTCAGCGTCGTCAACGGAGTCCTGCTGCGGCCCCTGCCGTATCCCGACTCGGATCGCATCACGATGGTCTGGCTCGACAACCGCCGACAAGGGATCAAGGAAGACATCACGTCGTACCCGAACTACCTCGACTGGCGCGATCAGAACTCGTCCTTCGCTCACCTGGCTGCGTTCACGCCCGCCACGTTCAGCCTCACGGGCTCGGGCGAACCGGAGCGGCTGCGGGGCGCCGAGACGACCGCGAGCTTCTTCGACGTGATGGGCGTGCAGCCCGTGATGGGCCGGGTCTTCACCGCGGCGAATGAGGTCGACGGCCAGGACGGCGTGGTCGTCCTCTCCCACGGACTCTGGCAGCGGCGATTCGGTGGGGCAGCCGACGTGCTTGGGCGCACGATCACGATGAGCGGACGTCCGCACGAGGTGATTGGCGTGATGCCGCCATCCCTGCGCTGGCCGGAAGACGCCGAGTTGTGGAAGCCGCTGGCGCCGGCGCAGCGTATTCGAGAGGCGCGGACCTCGTTCTGGCTGCCCGTGATCGGCCGGCTGAAACCTGGCGTGCCGGTCGAACAGGCCCAGACCGAGATGAGCGGCCTGTCGGCGCGCATCGAAGAGAGGTATCCGCAGATGCGCGGTTTCGGGGCCTACGTCGTCCCGTTGCAGCGGCAGCTCGTCGGAGGCGTCGAACGGGCGCTCCTGGTGCTGATGGCCGCCGTCGGCTTCGTGCTGCTCATCGCGTGCGCGAACCTCGCCAACCTGATGCTCGGCCGGACTGCTTCTCGCAGGAGAGAGCTGGCCATCCGGACCGCGCTCGGCGCCGGCCGGGGACGGTTGATCCGGCAGATCGTGACCGAGTCGCTGGTGCTCGCGCTCATCGGCGGCATGCTCGGCGTGCTGCTCGCCTACTGGGCGACCGGCTTCTTCGTCGCGCTGGGAGGCGAGAGCATTCCTCGCGCTGAGTCGATCGCGCTCGATGGCGGGGTGCTCGCCTTTGCGCTCGTGCTCGCCACCGTGTCGGCACTGCTGTCCGGCCTCCTGCCCGCTGTCGACGCGTCGCGCGCAGCCGTCGCCGACCATCTGCGCGAGGGTGCGCGAACGGCGGGCGGCGTGACGAGCCGCCGAACCCGCAGCCTGCTCGTCTCCGCCGAGGTGGCGCTGGCCATCGTGCTTCTGACGGGCGCCGGCCTGCTGCTCCGCACGCTGTGGAACATGCAGCGTCTGGACCGGGGCTTCAGCACCGATCGCATCGCGACGGCGACAGTCAGCCTGCCAACCGCCGCGTTCGCGGGACCGGCGGACGTGCGCGGCTTCTTTGCCCGCCTGCTCGAGCGCGTCCGCTCGGCGCCGGGGGTCGAGTCGGCCGCGACGACGACGGGCGTTCTGATGCCGCTGCTGGCGAACTCCACCGTCTTCAGCATCGAGGGACGGCCGGACCCGCCGCCCGAGGAGCAGATCGAGTTCCCGATCGAAGTGGTCTCGCCCGGCTTCTTCGAGACGCTGCAGATCGAGATCGTGCGGGGGCGCGCGTTCACGGAACAGGATCACGCGGACGCGCCGATGGCGATCGTGATCAACGAGACGCTCGCGCGGCTCGGATGGCCGGACCAGGATCCGATCGGGCGCCGGATGCGCCCGAGCGGCTCCGCGCCGGACTCGCCGTGGCTCAACGTGGTTGGCGTGATCCGGGACGTGCATCGATCCCACGTCACGCGAGCGATCCGCCCCGAGTTGTACCTGAGCGCGCTGCAGTTGGCGCGGCGGACACAGACGCTCGTCGTTCGAACCACCGGCGAGCCGGCGTCCATCGTGCCGGTGATCAGGCGCGAGGTGCAGGCGCTCGACCCGCAGCTGCCGCTCTATGCTGTCGGCACGCTGGCCGGACAGGTGTCCGACACGCTCGACCAGTCCCGCTTTCAGGCCACGCTGCTCGGCGCGTTCGCCGCGATCGCGCTCCTGCTGGCCGCCATCGGCATCTACGGCGTCACGGCGCACGCCGTCGGCCAGCGCACGCAGGAAGTCGGCATCCGGATGGCCCTCGGCGCGGGCGGGGGCGACGTGCTCAGGCTGATGCTGAGGCAGCATCTCCGTCCGGCTCTTGCCGGCGTGATCGTCGGCGTGGCCGGCGCGCTCGTGTTGAGCCGTTTCCTCCGGAGTCTGCTGTACGGCGTGGGCGCGGGCGATCCCATCACGTTCGCGCTGACGGCCAGCGCCCTGGTGGTTGTCGCCGTGGCGGCGTGCTGGATTCCGGCCCGCCGCGCGGCCCGCGTCGACCCGCTCGTGGCGCT